>CAZBEL010000235.1:0-3290 GCA_964490885.1 uncultured bacterium | reverse complement strand
CTCAGTGTCGATAGTTCCTAAAAATTCTGGTGGCGTGCTCAAACCGTCGACCTTGTAGAAATCTACTCCAAGCTGCCCCAAGGTTAACACTAACAACCCTTGCTCATAGGCGATGCCGTTTGGCGGCCCGGTACCTGGTATTTCCCCTTCCCTGGGATTCACCCACAAATTGTACGTTGTGTCATAGGTGAAGAAGGACCATTTCAACCCGTCATCGAAGTCCGCTGCATAGACGGTAAAACTATCGGCTTGATCCATAACGAAAAATTCTTTTGTCTGCTCGCTAGCAATTAGACCGAAAATAGTACTTTCACCAGGAAGGGACAGGTCAATTTGTAAGGGGCGTTCGTTTTTTTGTAGGATAAAGAATTGCCTGATTTGGGAAGCGTATTGGACCTGTACCGCTTCTTTAGTAAACCCCAGGTCGGTTACCAGGTTAAACTCCTTCAATAGACTGGGACTGGCAATATTGCTTATCTCCCAGAGTTGGGCCCCCGCCTGTCCAGCCGCAACAAAGGCTGTATCGTTGTGGATAAAAATATCCCGACAATAACCACGGGTATCAGCCTGTCCCACCTGATTCAACTCCCAGAGCGATTCTCTTTCTGGCTGGAGACAACTCCATAAGAGGAACATGCCCGTTCCCAGCAACAGCCAACCTTTTTTAATAGCGATCATAAACACCTTCCCAATTCAATTGTAACCAGGCTTGAATCTGATGAAAACTTTTCAAGTCTTCAACCCAGGAGTAGGTTGAAAAGGTCGTGCGTTGTCGCCAACGAAGCGTAAGTTGCACCGTGATATGTGATCCCATTCGTTGGCGGGCCCAAATGTCAAATTTCGTATCCAGATGATTTCTTCCACTGTGTAGGGGATCATCAAACGTCTCGGCTCGATAATAACGAAACTCTCCCCGGTAAGCCGTGCCAATCTCTTCCAACCCTTTCCACTCGACAGCGAACTTCAAGGGCACATAGATTTCCCAGTACCGATAGCCACGATCCAGGTGGCTGGCTCGTGCTGTAGAATTTAGTCCAATATTCTTGGCTCCACCGATCTCACTTTCCAGACCCAACCCTCCTCTGTACGGCAAACGGAAATTCACCCGCCCCCCCACATAGCTGATATTCAAATCAAACTCTGGGAACGGCTTGGAATAGTAACGTTGTAATAGTCCTACCGTCCCAGTGAACCAGACTCCCTTCTTCAGCGGATACGATAACGTCAAACGGTGGTCTTCGTCGCTAAAATAGCACTTCGCCAGACGCGCACCAGAAACATCCCTATCAAGGTAATCCCGGAGATAGTAGCGATTTAGCCGGGAAACGTAGAAAGTCAGACGTTTATAGGCCCCCCAGCGATAGGAAAGTTTAAACGCCGCTCGCCAATGCTGCCGGTCAGGACTATGAACATAGTGGGACCGGCTAATGTCTATGGTGGTCGTTATTCTTCGACTACGATCCTGGAAATAAACGGTTTTCGAGACGGCCATGCGGGACCGAATAAAGTAAGAATCGAAGGTGTTCATGGAACCCAGTAAGAATTCATCCTGGGCTGACAATTCTTGTTCCCAAGAAGACAAACGAAGAACATTGCTATCGTATCCTTGAGTGATGGCCAGCGTGTAAAACCAGGGAGCTTGGAAAAACTGGCTCACTCTCCCTATTGCTAATAAGGAGGTAGTTAACCCCAGGAGAACCGCGAGTTTTTTCATTTGTATTCCAGGAACCGTAACAATACGGTACGGTCGGGATCCAGGACTTCAACGGTAAAAATGGTCTCCTTGTCAGATACGGGAATGTCGCAAGTACGCCACTTACCCGGTACGCGGTCTGGCTGCTCAATGATGGTGGCTTCAGTAGAGCGCTCTGTACTGAAAAAGTACGTTCCTATAACCTTTTTACCTGTCCGCACCCGCAGACGGTAGGTTTCTTCGGAACCCATCCACTCTTCAAAAGCCAAGCGGCTAATTATATGCAGAGTACGCTTGTCTTTGGTGGCCACCTGCAACGGAAGCGTTTTATTCGCCGGGAAATAAGCGACGTTATCCTCACCAATTTGGAGAGTGACGGCGGTCTGGTAAATAAGCGGTTGCAAGGTCCTCTTGGAGGACTTTCTTTCCGGAAATTCCTTCGCTAAGAGACGAATCAGAACGGGATAGGTTTGGTTATCCTCGGTTGTGACTTGCACACTATGATTCCCCGCGGGGAGATTGATAAAATAATTCCCCGAGTACGTATAAAAATGGTTTGGGTGCTGCACTGAGCGTATGGATTTTTGCACCTTATAACGATGATTGACTTGAATCGTATCGGCATTATCCAATACAATACGGTATGCATAGGCCTGACGCTTTTTCTTCAGGCTCACCACCGGATAGCGAGTGATAAACTCTAACCGGACTGGTCCTCGAACTTCATATGTCAAACCTTCCGGACGGATGAGATAGTAGAGTCGGCGTTTATTATTAACGATAAGAATCTCTTTCTCCTCACCGTTCTGGGTCGGTTTGAGCAACTTGGCATTACTTAGCGACAAAACACCCAGCGCTAAAAAGAGGAATAACGCCGATCTAAAGGAGACTATCCGGTTCATGTTCTAACATCCGTTGTTTGATTTGACGATGACTGTAGTATCCCACACCGAAGACCATGCCCCCCACAATGATCAAACAAATTGTGGCTACTAACAGGTTGAAACGTTCTTCCGCATACAGGGAGCCCGATCCGATATCGGGGAGAGGTATCGGGGCAAATGGCATCCCCAGCTTTTCCGTTAAGGCCTGTATGTTAAGGATATGGATCACAGGGATATTCAACCGGGCGAATTTAACCACGACACCTTCAATCCCCCCACCATTCGCCAGAGTTTCAAAATCGGCCCGATAGACGACACCGGGCGGTAAGAGGCGATGGTTAAACCCGGTCCCGAGTGCAGCAACCCCACCCCCAATATTAATACAGGCTTTATAATGGTTCAGAGGCAAAACCTGTGTAAAATATTGCATGCGTTCGGTGATATTGGCTTCCAGATTAGAATTTCGAATGACGGGCAAACCGTGGGATTGGATATTGTTTAAAATAATCTTACGTCCTGTGGGGCTTAAAAGACGTCCTAAATCGTTGCGCCCACCAAGCGAAGCGGCAATAGAACGATGGGAAATAAATTTCTGGTCGTACAACACCGCTTCCATGTCCAACCAGGTGAAGTCGGGATAGTTGGCCCCCCATTGAGAAGCCCCTACAGAGGTGATGGGAACGGGTGTGATCTTCAAAACCTCACAGGCAATG
>CAZBEL010000234.1:0-3298 GCA_964490885.1 uncultured bacterium | reverse complement strand
CAAGGTTTCGCAGGCAACGTGTGAATCGGGATCCTGACGCAATAAGTCATCGAGGACTGCATCAGAAATGGCATCACAAACTTTGTCGGGGTGACCTTCTGTAACCGATTCGGAAGTGAATAAATAACGCTCCATTATGACTCCATTAATGAATTTAAATTATTGGGCAGCCAATTTACCCTTACCGGCGAACGCGAATCAATCTAGGAAATGCCCTTCGGAGGTTTAACGTTAGGCATTGTTTGGTTGAAAAATGAAAATTACCAATCAAAGATCTTTTACCATGTTAAAAGGAGTTTCCAGTTAGCACCACTGGTTCCCATCCTCGCCAACGATTCTACCTTCGATTATTTGGTTAAACAAGGTAGAGTTTTTTAAAACAATGCTATCCCTAATAGTACAATTCTGAATGACACATTGATCCATGATCGTTACAAAAGGACCAATAGTAGAATCTTCCAACTGACATCCCGGTGCAACGTATACGGGTTCATTAAAAACCACCCCTGGATAGGTTTCATGGTCAGGTTTAAGCAATAGGCGATTAGTCTCTAAGAATGTCTCCGGGACTCCTACATCATACCATGTATCGATAATTACTGGCTTAAAAGGTTCGCCAGCAGCAACCATCAACTCCATTGCGTCCGTCACCTGATATTCCCCTTTTGTGCGCAGATCTTTTGCCATCAGTTGCTCGATAGCTGTTTTCAATTTCTTTTGGCTGGTAAAGTAATACAGACCAGTAATAGCCAGGTTTGAAGGAGGATTGGCCACTTTTTCGTGAAAACGGACGATTCTATCATGCTCCAATTCCACGATTCCAAACCGCGACGGATCTTCCACTTCCCCTACCGCAATCTGATTAACATCTGAACGTATCATGGTGCCCAAATCAATATGAAAAATAGTATCCCCAAGCTGGACCAAAATCGGTGTGTCCTCTTCCGTTAGTCCCTGTAAAATGGCATGCCCGAGACCCATTTTCTCTTTTTGAACAACAAAATTAAAACGTCCAGTGTAGGATTGCATATGATCAACGACCTGATGCCCTAAGTGCCCGATGACGAAGGTGACTTCTTTGATGCCTGCAGCTAAAATGGGAGGTACAATATGGTCAATTACCGGCTTTCCTGCTACCGGTAGCAGGGTCTTTTGATAACGGTTTGTGTGGGGTAACAGGCGCGTTCCTAAACCCGCTACCGGAATCAGTGCTTTCATTTTTTATGATTAGATGTTAGAAAGGAATGCGCTTTTTCTTGAGCCTGGTCAAGCGAGCTACCATTTTATCCACAGCACGATCAATGGACTTGGTCACATTATCGGTAGATTCTTTTACATTCAACTTCCGCTGTGGAATGGAAAGATTCAGCTCGGCAACAAATTGGGTCTTTTCCTGGTGTAGAATAATCTGACATTGAGTAATCCGGTCGTGAACTTTGGTTAACCGTTGAAGTTCCTTTTCGGCATACGCCCGGAGATTATCCGGAGCCCGAAAATGACGCGCGGTGAATTCAATGACCATGAAACTTCCTTTCTCTTTACTGATCTGGTTTCAGCTAAGGGTTGGTCCTGCCTTCAAAACCTCAGCGTCACCGAGGTCGTACTGTTTGTAATTCTCCTGGAACTTAACCACTAGTTCCCGAGCCCCCTCATGGTATGTATCTTCTTGTTTCCAAGCCTTCTGGGGGATGAGAATATTCTCATCTATTCCTGGTAATTGTGTGGGTACCATAAAATGGAAGTAAGGATCCTCTTGCATAGGGACTTTCTCAATGCTCCCACCCAGGATCGCATGAATGATCTTGCGTGTCAAGGGTAAATGAATCCGTTTGGCACCTGAGCTAGCACTGGCCCCAACCCAACCCGTATTCACTAAATAAGCCGAGACCTGGTGTTTTTTCATCTTTTCCTGCAATAATTTGGCATAGGTCAAAGGATGTAACGTTAGAAACGGTCCCCCGAAACAAGGCGAGAAAGTGGCTACCGGTTCCGTGATTCCCCGTTCCGTACCTGCCACTTTGGCTGTATAACCACTAATGAAATGGTACATAGCCTGATCAGGATTTAACTTGGACACAGGTGGTAGAATTCCGTAGGCGTCGCAAGCTAAGAAAATGATTGTACGGGGATGACCGGACATACTGGGCTTCCTCTGGGCGAAGAGGGAATTAGGAATATAATTCAGGGGATAAGAAACCCGGGTATTTTCTGTTTTTGAGCTATCTGTGTAGTCTACTTTACGGGTCCATTCGTCGAAAACGACATTTTCTAAAAGAGCTCCGTGACGAATGGCATTGTAAATGTCCGGTTCATGTTCGGGATTCAAATCAATTACCTTGGCGTAGCAGCCACCTTCGAAATTGAAAATCCCATTTTCCGACCAGCCGTGTTCATCGTCACCGATGAGTGGCCTGTCAGGATCGGTGGAAAGGGTTGTCTTCCCTGTCCCGCTCAAACCGAAAAAGAGAGCCGGGTTCTTCCCCTCTTTATCTACATTGGCCGAACAGTGCATGGAGAGAACACCTTTCAAGGGCAGGTAGTAATTCAAGACGGAAAAGATTCCCTTCTTCATTTCACCCCCGTATTCCGTTCCCCCGATGATGGCCACCTTTTTCCCCAGATGGAAGATGATGAATGTTTCCGAGTACATTCCGTACTTGGCGAATTTTTCATTATAAACATCGGAGGCGTTGATGATAGTATAATCGGGTTCAAATCCCTCCAACTCTTCCGGTTTAGGTCGTATGAACATGTTATGGGCAAAGTGTGCCTGCCAGGCCTTCTTAGCGATCATGCGAATGGCAAAACGATATTCGGGGTCAGCTCCCGCAAAGCCATCAAAAATATAGGTATTAGAATCATCGGCCCGGTTGTAATAGTGAACAACCTTATTATACAATTCGTCAAATATTTCCTCACTCACAGGTTGATTCACCGGTCCCCACCAGATATTTTCTACTGATGTGGGTTCCTTTACAAAATACTTATCTTTAGGGGAACGACCAGTATAGCGTCCTGTATCCACGATCACAGCTCCTCGACGACCTAACTTCGCCTCTTTATGCAAAATGGAATCCTCGATAAGGCTCTCTACGGGTAAATTCCGTAAAATGCGGTGCACATGCGTCAATCCTAACTTGTCCAGGCCGAGTTCTCTGTTAATACTGGTCATTGGAACCTCCTATTTTGATCCGTGAGGATGAGCTTGTTGATAGATTTTCTTCATCTTTTCCGGTTGGATATGAGTATAGATCTGGGTCGAGGAAAGGCTGCTATGTCCTAAAAACTCCTTCACTGC
>CAZBEL010000233.1:0-3323 GCA_964490885.1 uncultured bacterium | reverse complement strand
AACTATTAGATCACCATATGTAAGTGAAATACTTCCTTCAATCTGGAATAGTTTTTCTAACCCGAAATCTAATGCTTTACTCATTAGGAAAAGCCCTAGTAGTGAAAAGATACTTAAAGTTATTTTTTTCAGTCTCAATATTAAAACCTCCCAGTTTATATGAAGTTTAGTTCTAAATTAACCTTGTAAATTAATATACCAAAATACTGTAACTTATAATAGTGCGAAATTGAAACTATTATTAGTGAGAAGGTATTGAATTGTTCTGATAACTGATAGTATGACCAAAGTTTGCTAACTAGGTCAATAATTTACTAAGAAAAGAAAAAACTATATTCGCTGCCGATTGTTTACAACTTTGGATTGCACTTCAGTGGTTGATCATGTAAAGGGATTATTCTAAGAAGTCATATAACCTTGATATTGCGGTTTGTAATTCATCCGGTACCCCATCTCGGTATCCCCATCTTGCATCTATTTGGCTATTATTTGAGGTCATTTGACACTTCTTGTCATAATTTAATCAATAGGTCAAACTGTACCGTTTGTCTTTAATAAATCTAGATTATTGACGGTGGGATGGATCGTACCCCGGACAGGACTTGAACCTGTGACCTACGGATTAGAAGTCCGTTGCTCTATCCAACTGAGCTACCGGGGCATAATGCTAGATGTGTTGGCAGAGAAATTACATTGATTCGAGGATTCAGTTCCCCCTTCAAAATATAAACCCGGTAGCGAAGTTGCCTGTCCCGTGCTGAACGGAGTGAAGTCGGTAAGCTACCGGGGAAAGGGTAGCAGAAATTAGCCTATTCAGCCCCTGTAAAGGAATAAATGAATGGAATTAACGGTTTGGGCCTGTGACCCCCTTTTCTCGACGGAAGATCGTCGAGAAAAATCTTGACATTAAAGCCCTGCCAGTGGTACACTTGCCGACGAGAGACAAAGTTTATTTACAACCACACAACTGTAAAGGAGGTCTTTAATGGCTGAAGTTGTAAAAACCACAGGAATCACCAAAGAGAGTGGTTATCTGTATTACCTCGGTAAAGACGGTAACGTCTGGCGTTCCAAGATGGCCCGCGCCGGTAAAGGTGGCGGGAATGCCGAAAAGGTCGCCGACGCTGGCGTCCAGCGGGAACCCGGGTATCTGTACTTCATTGATAAGAGTGGGAATGTTGCCCGAGCCAAGATGGCTCGCGGCCGGAAATAGCACTCCTTAATTTCCTGTAGTCCATTAAAAGTCCTCTCCGCAACGAGAGGACTTTTTTTACACCTTTTCACTTCCACTCTCAACGCGGGGGAGCATCATCCACAACCTGGTATTCCTCGATTTCGCCATTGAACATCTTTTTATTTAAGCGTGTTGAAAGTTTTACCCAGAGAGCCCTAAAAAGCATTAATTTTATCCCGATGATTCTGCGCTCCTGCTGGTTGTTATTGTTCCTCGGGGTCTTGGCCTGTTCTGCCCCCCCTATTCCCTCTATTTCCTTGGAACCGTCATCTCTTCCTGCGGCTACAGAAACACCTACTGAGCCGGTCTTACCGGTGAAATCCTTACCTCGAGGATGGGTTCTCAACGGTGAACCCATTGCTAATTGGTCCATAACCTTGACAGCAGTACTGGGTTTGGGTATCGATACAACAGCTGAAGTCACTTACTGGGAAGACCCTATAGAACTTCCTACGGGAATGATGCTGCCCCTCAAACGCGCCAAACTCGTTTACCAGCACAACACGCGCATTACGGTGGAGCAAATCGAACTCCAGTTCATTAACGTGGACTACATTTACAGTATCACCAATTACGAACCCTCCCACTATATTCTGGAACAGATCACCAAGACCGTAGAGATGAAAAAGACCGGTTTTCCCCAGCTCACTGCTGATGATGTGTTGCGCCACAAGATTCTCTTTGTCTATGGCACGCCAAAGGAGTTTGATGGAACCTGGCACACCTATGTCGATACGGAGACGGAGATGAAGGTTCGCGTAGTGGACGATTTCCATGTAATGGTGCAAATGCACAGCCTGAAGGTGGAACAGAAACTCCGTCAAGCCATCGAGGACGTCTATTCGGAAGAGGGAATTGAGAACCGCAAGCAGGAATTGCTCCAGGGTATTGATTTATAGAATCTTCCGTCCAATATTACTGTAAATCAAATCGCTCCCAACCCTATTAACGGTATGCGTTTCCTCAAACTATGTTTGTATTGGGTCCTGTGGTTTACTTTTTTAGAGGCGCAGACGCCCATTGTCTCCGAAGTTGTCTATTCCGGTCAGAAGATCACCAAGCCCTATATCATTGAGCGGGAGCTGCAACATCCCGTAGGCGTCCCCCTGGATAGCGCCCTGGCTGCAGATGATCGGGATCGCCTGGAAAATTTAGGCATATTCGCTGGGGTAACCTGGGAGGCCATTCCCCTTCCGGACGGGACCATACAATTGCATTACCGCGTGGTGGAATCCTTCCGATTCGTTGGGGGTCCTTTGCCATTTTATGAGGAGAGCACGGGTTGGTCCCTGAAGTTTGGTCTGGTGGTGAATAATTTTCGTGGCCGGAACGAAACCCTCTCCACGGGCGGGAGCATCGGGGGTCAACGCATGTTTGGCTTAGAATTCTACGACCCTTGGATTGTAGGTGACCATGTTTCACTATACATTCAAACAGGGCGCAACGTAGAAGCCCACCCTTTCTTACTCTACGACGTCCAAACCAATTCCTTCGAGAGCAACGTCGGTCGCTACTTTGGGTACGAGTGGAAAACCAGTTTGGGATTTGAATTGGAAGAGAAATCATTCGTCGGCCCTGATCGCCAACTCGATTACCGCTATTTCGCGCCCCAGGGGACGTTTCAGTACGATACGCGGGATATCTACTTAGAGCCTACCCATGGGGTCCATGTTGTCCAATCGTTTTATTCCTTTATTTATTTGGATAAAACCGGCCATGGGTCAACCACCATCTTGCGCCAGTCCTATAGTATTTTCCATACGATTAACAAACAACCGCGCAAGCGCATTTTGGCCCTGAACTTTTCATCAAGGATAACCTTGGGTGAACAAGACGAGGTCTGGTTAGATTATATCGGGGGAAGTTACACTGTCCGTGGATGGAGTTTACCAAGTACCGATCTTTATAAGGGTGGGGAACAACCCTATCGTTTCGGGCAGCACTACGGTACCGCTTCCATGGAAATTCGCCAGGTGATTATTCCCCGGTATGTGACGCGTTTCAATACGGAGTTTGGCTTGACCATCGCTTATTTTATTGATGCCGGCCTGGCAGGTAACTATTATTCCGATTTGACCCAGCAAGCCCT
>CAZBEL010000232.1:0-3329 GCA_964490885.1 uncultured bacterium | reverse complement strand
GGAGAGTATCAAGTTAGGGAAGGAGTATTTGGATAAAACGCTCCGTCGCCTGGGGATGCGTAGTATGGTGGATGAGATTTAAGAGTCCTATGCCAAATTTGGTTATAATTCTACAGAAGCGCTGTTGGAGGCCGTGGGAAACGGTTCACTGGAAATACGCGATATTTTGAAGAAACTGAATCCCGGTAAAGAGACCCAATTACCGCAGGATGAGATCGTCGAAGAAAAACGGTTTATCGATTTTGCCCGTTCCCGAGCCAAAGGGATCAAGCTTCAGGGAATCCGGAACTTAATGGTAACCTTTGGCAAGTGTTGTAACCCCATTCCTGGAGATGAGATGATCGGCTTTGTCACCCGCGGTCGGGGGATAACCGTTCATCGCGTGTCCTGTTCTAGCTTACCCTTGTTGCAGGAAGAATCGGATCGTTTGATTCCGGTAGAATGGGACGTGAACCGCCGTGATTTATTTGATGTGCGTTTGAAGGTAGAAGGGGAGGATCGGAAGGGGATGCTTAAGGAGTTAACAGAGTGTATTTCTGGTGCAAATATCAATATTACCAGCGTAGATTTGAAAGTAAAGGATGCCATTACAACTGCCTATTTCATCCTACAGGTGAATAATTTAAGGCAGTTGGAAAGGGTCATCAGAAAAATGGTTAAAATACCCGGTGTGGATTTTGTTGAAAGGACAGAACGTTAATGTCAACACATACTTATACGAAAAAGGACCTGACCAGGATGGTCGCTCAAAAAACCAGTCTCAGCCTCAAAGAATCAGCCGAAGCAGTGAATGGTATCTTTGAGTCGATCAGAGAGTTATTAACCCAGGATATACAGCGAATTCGGTTAGAAGTTCGCAATTTTGGTGTTTTCGATGTAAAACCCACCAAAGCAAAACCCCGGGCCAGAAATCCCAAGACGAACGAGGAAATCTACGTACCAGCTCATAAGAAAATACACTTCAAGCCTGGCAAGATCCTCAAAGCCTATTTAAGCAAACCTCTTTAAATCTGGTCTTCCCTGGGGGTTGGCCCGTTAAGGGAAGGAATCCTGACCATCCATGGGACGTGTGTTAGGTGTGGATTACGGAGATCGCCGCATCGGTCTGGCCCTCTCCGATCCACTACACTGGTTTGCATCCCCTTTTCGAACCCTCCAGAATGAAGGTGTAGAAAAGGTGGTAGAGGCTTTGAAAACCATCATCGAAGAACAAGAAGTGGAGCAGGTCGTAGTGGGGCTACCGAAAGGGATGAAAGATCAGGAAACGCCCCAAACCAGGAAAGTATTAGAGTTTGTGACTTATTTAAAACGACATGGCATTCCCGTTTTAATGGAAGATGAACGCCTAAGTTCGGTGAGTGCCCGACGCACGCTGCAGGAAAAGAAGATAAAAACGGGTCACGCCAAAGGGTTAGTGGATCGAACCGCCGCTGCAATTATTCTCCAACAATATCTCGATCGTACCCGTTGAACCAGCTTTTTGATCGCCCGAAATGGCAATTGGCCCTCCTTTCGGGGATCCTGGTGGGGCTGGCCTATCCACCGCTTCCCCTGGGTTTCTTAATCTGGATAGGTTTTCTTCCCTTTATTGCCTTGCTCCTTCAGGTGTCTCCTCGTCAAGCCCTACGCTATGGGTATTTAACAGGGATCACTACCAATTTAGTATCCCTCTACTGGCTCGGGTTTAACCGGGGTGCGGGATGGGGTGCTGTCTTACTTTCATTAATTGCTGCGGTTTTGTACTTGGGTTTGTTTTGGGCCCTTTTTGCAAGCGCAGTGAGTTGGCTCCAGAAGAAGACGGGTCAGGGCCTGGCCATGATCCCCTTTTTGTGGGTCCTCATGGAATTTAGTCGCAGTTTTGGGACCTTGGCCTTTCCTTGGCACAATCTCGCATTGACCCAGACTCATTACCTACCCTTGGTTCAACTTGCCGATATCACCGGGACATACGGGATAAGTTTCTGGATTATGTTATTAAATGTAGGTTTTTACAGTACACTTACAATCCCTCGCAATAGAACCTTGATATTAAGCCTTACAGGGGTGGTATTTTTCAGTTTACTGGTTTTAGGTCAGTGGCGCTTACTCACCTGGGATAAGTCACCCGTAGAAAGATCGGTTTCTGTGGCCATCGTTCAGCCCAATGTAGATCCCAACCAGAAGTGGGATTACTCGTTTCGTAACGAATTGTTTGAACTAATGGATTCCCTCCACGTAGTGGCAATCGGGTTGAATCCTGATTTCATTCTCTGGCCTGAGTCGGCAACCCCCGCCTATTTGCGTCTCTCCAGTCATGCCCGTCGACCGATTCAAAAACGGGTGATGAAGTCAAAAATTCCCTTATTGGCCGGTACGGTGGACCGCAAAAAGCGTATGGAGGGAACTTACGATTACTATAATGGATCTCTCTACCTGCAACCAGATGGGAGTTTGAAGATTTATTATAAAATGCACTTAGTTCCTTTTGGGGAGTACATTCCCTGGACCAAGCAATTTCCCGTTTTGAAGAAACTGAATTTAGGGCAGGGGAACTTTACTCCCGGAGATCAATACACCCTTTTTGAAGTGGATAGTGTACAGTTTGGAAATGTGATCTGCTATGAATCCAGTATCCCTCGAATTAGTCGGCGATATGTCCAAAAAGGGGCGCGTTTCTTGACCATTGAAACAAACGATGCCTGGTTTGGAAATACATCCGGGCCCTACCAGCACTTTGAATTGGCCAAGTTGAGAGCCATCGAGTTACGGGTTCCCATTGCCCGGAGTGCAAATACAGGAATCTCCGGGATTATTCTCCCATCGGGTAGAGTTGCCCAGGCAATTCCGCTAAACCAGCAGGGAATCATTAAAGGAGAATTGCCCCTTTCCAACATTTCCAGTTATTATTCGGTACATGGCGACTGGTTTGTTTTGGTCAATTTCCTCATACTTCTATCACTTATCGGTTTAGGATGGATAAAACCTTCACGAAACTAAGCCTTTTCCTTTTGGTGGGGCTTTTTACTTTGCTTCCCGGACAAGTAGCGGATAGGCCTGCGTCTGGAAAGTTCGCACCCCGGGTTCAATCGTTGGTTATTCCAGGATGGGGGGAAAAGACCCTACAACGACCTGCCCGCGCCCGGTTTTTCATTGGATCGGAAATTTCGCTGTGGGTCTCTTTTGCCGGATCCTTCCTCTACACCGATCTATTACAGGATAGGATGGTGGCTTATGCTGCGGAACACGCTGGTGTGGAAGGATCGGGGAAAGAAACCCAATTCTGGATTGACATTGGGAATTACGACTCCCGGGATGCTTATAATGAAGAACATCTCCGCTGTCGGGATTAC
>CAZBEL010000231.1:0-3331 GCA_964490885.1 uncultured bacterium | reverse complement strand
AAACTTCCCTTCTTTCACTTTACCGAAAGAAGCACTGTTTTCATCCAAATTTTCTACGGTGAATAAGTAGAGCCCGGTAGCAATAGCTTGGTCATTGCGAGTGATGAGGTCCCAAGCGTGCTCCCCACCGCTGAATTGGGGTCGTTTTCGTTCACCAATATTCATAATGTCGGATCCACTATAGTTTTCGTCATGGTCGATGATATCTACCAAGTCTCCCGCAAGGGTGAAGATACGTATCTGGGCTTTACGAGGTAAGTTTTGAAACCAGATCATGCGATCGCGGTTGCCGTAACCATCCCAGGCGGCTTGACCGCGGTAGGGATTGGGATAAACACTGGGGTTAGAAGTCCATTCACTGCTTGCAGGGGGTACCCCAGGGTAGACGTAGCGGCGATTGGCGATTAAAGCACTCTCCAGGCTGGCTAAGTTGGCTTCCGGGTCTCCCCGGTCGAAAGCAGTTACGGAATAGTAGTTTAACCAGCCGTTCTGTACCCCCTCGTTTACAAACTTGTAATGGTAATAACGTCCGTCGATTTTTATACTGTCCGGTTGCCCCTGGGTATTGGTGATACGGATGAGATCGAACCCCGTGTTATACCCAATATCCTGGTAAGCCGTGTCGGTGCGATCAAATTCGCCTAACAGGGTAAATTCCAAGGGTTCGTCGTTCATGGTTTTGTGAGCTCCCCACACACGATAGCCCTCAAAGTCTTTCTGTCTGCTGATGGGATCGATGAAATTCTCAGCATTATTTTGCCAGTAGATAGTCACCACTTGATCACCTACACCCAGGGTCATGTTAGGGACCGGAGGCGGTTCTGGTAGAATGTATCGGTCGATAACACCATCGTTATCCAGATCCTCTCCTTCATCCAGGATATTATTTCGGTTTTTATCTTCCCCGTCATAGGCCTGTTGAGCCCAGTCGGAATTAATTTGCAAGTTCAACCGTCGGGTGGGCGAGTCCTCACCGGTTCCGTTCCAACGTGCGGCTACAATGGCAAATACAATATTTGCCGATTCACCAGGCGGGAGACTCCAACGGGTGGAGTCGCCGTTGGCTGGTTGTGAACCGAACGGTCCCGCTGACAATAAGAAAAGCCAACTATTGGTTTGATTGGGATAACCTTCACTGGTGTACTCCGGCCCCGTACCTTTACTCACCGAGGAACTCAATTTTTGATACCGTTCGTGGTCGGTTAATGGCATACCATAGACGGGGTAATTGGTATTATTGGAATTGGTCCAAACCCACTGATTATAGTGGGTTTTGATGTAAGGCCGTGGGGTAGTACTACCTAACATGGTAATCCCAATATAAGACTCGGCCCAACCGTCGTCCCCATCTAAGTCATATTGGTAGGCAATGTCACGAGTAAATCCCGATTCGTCTACGGATTCATCGAAGCCATCTAAGTTATCATACCAGGTAAAGCCGCCGCCAGGAACGTATTTATTGGTGTAATTCATGTTGGCTACCGAAGCGTCGGTCCAGATACCAGCATATAGGTCATCAATCGTATCGTTAGAAGCGTTCGTGATCGTATAGTTGAGGATAACAAAAGCATCGGCAAAGGAGAAATTCCACGCATACGTTTCCAAGTGGACTTTTATTCCCAGAGGGATGTGATCTGTAATCCCGTAGTCATCAGCGGGATCCAGACCGTAATCCTGGAAGTCAGTCAGAAAGTCTTGATGGGAAATGGCGTATGGGGAATAGTACTGGGCCATGGAGTCCAATGCAGTGGAGGCGATGGAGGAGCGGATTTGGATTCCAGAGGTGGCAAAAAATTCAAATCCTTCCTGAGCCCCTGGGAAAACCCCATCGACAATGGCTGTGGAGACGCGTCGTTGGCCGTTGACTTTGCCACCCACCCAAAGTCCGGCAAAGGAAAAGTGTTCTACCTGCTCCCGGAGAATTTCGGTATGTTGTTTATATTGGCAGGAGGGTAAAATACGCCCGTTTTGCTTGGTCCAACCGTTCCCCAAGATGCCAAAGTTGGTTACGGTGAGTCCTAATTGACCCACCGAGGTGAATTTATCGAAAACGTCTTCGGCAAATTGGGCACTTCCTAGAGTGGGGAAGAACAATGTTGCCAGTAGTATACTCCATAAATACCTGGGTCCCCGCCGTGTTTCTGGCACGGGCGTATTTTTCTCCTTTGATGATCGTAGGCTACTGGTCATAAAAAGGGCAACCAAGTTACTGCCATTGGTTGCCAGGAGTCAACGCTCCCCGGAAGAAATGGGGGTCAAAAAGGAAATTATTTTCCCTGATCGAAATGAGTAAAAAATGATCCCTAAATGTATCTTCCTTACCTCCCATTTATAGTCGAAGAGGTGGACCTTTATTTTAAGAGTAACATCTTTTTAGTCAATTGCTGTTTCATTGTCATGAGTCGATAGAAATATAGGCCACTAGCTAAATGTTCGGGAGACCATGAAATAGTTTGGATCCCGGGGTTTAACACCTGGTCTAATAACACTGCCACCTCCTGACCCTGTAAATTGTATACTGCTAAACGAACTTTTCCCTTCGTGGGTAGTGTTAGCTTAATCTCAGTTCGGGCATTAAAGGGATTCGGGTAATTTTGGGCTAATGAGATTGTTTTAGGTAAGGTAATTGCGCTTATGGTGGTTAATGTGTCGTCCCAGGCACGACCCGGTGTTCCTAGGTCTCCGGCACCGTAGGCAGTGGTGGAGGCGCTCCAGTTCGTATCCACTTCGTTGTCAGCAAATAAGTCCTTCAAGTACATGGAAACGCCGCTACTATAAGGAAAAGTCGTTGTGTAATGGACCGCATCAACGACGGATCCTCCATCATCAATGAGGGTCACCTCGTCGGCTGAATTGGCCAGGGCTAAACTGTTGTAAACGTAGTCGGCCTCTAAACCACCGTTCAACGTGGTGTCTCCCTCCCGGGCAAAGACGAAATATTCTCCCGGGTTGATGGGTATGTACATGGCGGAGTTAGAAATGGTATGCTCGCCATTGTTATCCTTGATCCGCCAGCCGTTTAAATTCAAGGTGATGGAGTCAGCATTAAAGATTTCAAACCATTCTCCGTACGTATCTGAAACGGCGGCTGGATTGGGCATGATCTCCGTAATAATGAGTTGGTAAGGAGAGGTACTTCCACTAGGGAAAGAGAAACTAGCCACCACGGGTAAGTGGTCAGAAGCGTTCACTAAAGCGTTGGCAATAGTAGGATTGACGGAATAATTAGTCCCGTAATTCACGGCCTGATTAAAATGGTTGCCATCGTTTCCATAAGCCCAGTAAGTGCCCGTTACGTAAGTCATTTCGTATGTTTGCGCTAAGACAGCGG
>CAZBEL010000230.1:0-3333 GCA_964490885.1 uncultured bacterium | reverse complement strand
GACAAAATCCTATGGTCTGGATTCTGTTCCCAAACCGGACCTTATTGTGTTTAATACCAACCAGTGCCGGGAAGTAGCGGAATGGTTCAACTTTTTTGGCCGCGAGTTTGGATGCCCCGTAGTGGGAATTTTTCCTCCACGCCATCTGGAAGAAATTACCCTCACAGATATTGACTATGTCACAAAGCAATTGGAAGCATTGCTAAAAACAGGGGAGGAAATTCTCGGGACTTCCCTTTCTGAGGAACGTCTTATTGAAACGGTGCGGCTTAGCTATGAGGCCTCTCAACTTTGGAAGCAAGTCCTGTCTGCGGCTAGTCATAAGCCTGCGCCGTTGACGTTTTTCGATGGCTGCATTCTCATGGCTCCCATTGTCGTGATGCGGGGGACCCAGGCCTGTTTAGATTTTTATCGGTCGGTTCTAAAAGAAGTGAATATGGGGGTTAAGGCTAAGTTTGCCAGGGTACCAGGTGAAGAAGTCCGCCTTTATTGGGATGGTATGCCAGTGTGGGGGCGCTTGCGAATGCTTTCGGAAACGTGTGGTCAAAACCAGGCCGCTATAGTTGCGTCAACCTACTGTAACAGCTGGGTCTTCGATCAGTTCGACCCTCAAAAGCCGTTAGAGTCCATGGCCAATGCCTATACCCAGATTTTTATCAACCGTGGTGAAAATGCTAAGTTACAGATGCTCTGCCAGATGACTGAAGATTTCCATGTGGACGGGGTGATTTTTCACGATTCTAAAACCTGTTTCAATAACGCCAACAACCGTTTTGGTCTACCAGCTCGATTACAGGAAGAGACAGGAATTCCCACTCTAACCATCGATGGTGATTTAAATGACTTGCGCTTTTTTTCCGACGGACAGACCCGAACGCGTCTAGAGACCTTCATAGAACAGTTGAAGACGATTCATCACTCTCGCGAAAGAGAAAGCGTTTAAGTCCATGGAAATGTACACACCTGAATCCTTAACCATTGGCGTTGTCGGTTTAGGACCCGTAGGGTGTGTTCTGGCTGTACATTTAAAAGCTGCCGGTGCAACCGTGGTTGCTTGTGACATTGACCAGTTAAAAATCAAGGCTATGCAAAAGAACGGGATTCAACTGGTTCATTCTATTCAAAAGCAAGTTTACTTACAGGAGACCTGTACGTCAATCGCCGAGATGATGACCCGTCAATTGGACTTAGTGGCTATTGCGGTTAAAGCACCCTACTTAAAGACGGTGGTTAAAGAATTGGCAGAATACAGAGAACAGGATTTTTTTCTCTTAAGTGCCCAAAATGGAATTGATAATGAACGTGAATTAGCCGAGGTCTTTGGGACTAATCGTACCCTGCGTATGGTGATTAACTATGCAGGGAATATGTTAGACCGCTCCACTGTGAATGTGGGTTTCTTTAATCCTCCCAATTATTTGGCTCCTTTGGATACTAAAAGTAAGACCCTAGCTGAAAAACTTGTAGCCATGTTAAACAGGGTTGGACTAACGACGGTAATTCCCCCTCGTCTTGACGAACATGTCTGGAAAAAGGCCATTCTGAACGCCAGTTTAGCGCCTGTATGTGCCATTACTGGAAAGACCATGCAAGAGATCATGGAATATCAACATGGCCGCCAGTTGGTAATTAACCTCATCGAGGAGGCTTTGCAGGTAGCTTCTGCCGAAGGAATCCATTATCCTGCCGACTTTATGGAGCAATGCCTGAATTATTTAGATATGGGAGGTGGCCATCGTCCTTCCATGCTGGTGGATCTCGATAACGAACATCCTACGGAAATCAACTATTTGAACGGTAAAATCGTGGAATATGGTCAGAAACACGGTATCGCTACGCCTATGAATCTAATAATTACCACGTTAATTAAACTCCTTGATCAACAATTTCGCAGTGAAGGAGATTAAGTGTCTAATCTTTCTTCAGCGAGATCAAAAGGGTTTTTAGGAATCGACCTTGGTTCTTCCTACACCAAGTTTGTTGTTATTAATAGCGAACAGGAAATAGTCTTCCACGAAGTCATCCCCACTCTAAGCCGCCGACGGGAAAGGTTCGAAGAGATCCTCGAAACGATTAACCAGCGCTATATCATCCATTCAACTTGTACTACAGGTTATGGACGCACCAGCTATGCCGGGGATTTACAAAAAACCGAGCTCATTTGTGCCGCTATTGGCGTTACCGCGCTCCATCCAGTAAATAAGTGTATTATCGACATTGGGGGAGAGGATATTAAAATTATTGAATGTGACGCCAATGGGGCAGTGGAGCATTTTTACATGAACGATAAATGTTCTTCCGGAACCGGGGCTTTCATCACCGAAATTGCCGAAAAAGCGGAATTAGAAATCAGCGAAATGAGTCGTCTTGCCCAGGCTTCCCAGTCTACCCGGATTATGAACAGTTTCTGTACCGTTTTTGCTAAAACAGAAATATTGAATTGGAAGTTCGGCGGGGTTCCCTTAGAGGATATGGCCCGGGGGATTTACTTATCCATCGTGAACCGGATTCGTAAGATGCCCGTTCGGAGTGATCGCCCGGTCTATCTCTGCGGCGGGGTCATTGCCTACCATCCCTTTTTAAAAATATTATTATCCGATGCTCTGGGAGTTCCCGTTGAAGTAACCGATAAACCACAATACATCATCGCCCTTGGGGCTGCCGTTTTAGCCCGGCAGTCTGTACCAAAATTAACATTGGAGCGCGCAGAAGCATGAAAAACGACACACACCCCGGTTTCGGTGCCCGTTATGAAGGTATTTATCTCTTGGAAGGAGTGCGCACGCCCTTTGGTAAATTTTGTGGAGCCCTGGGACGCATTTCTCCCACGGACTTAGGGATCATCGTCTCTCGGGAAGTGATCCATCGGGCGCACTTGGAACCAGCCCAGATCGATCATGTTGTGTTCGCTAACATTATTCAATCTGGGTTCGACGCCATTTACTTACCCCGTCACATCGGGTTATATACGGGAATTCCACGGACAACCCCTGCTCTCATGGTGCAACGCATTTGCGGATCGGGGTTTGAGTCCATTATTGCAGCAACGGAACAAATTGTCTTGGGGAAAGCTCGTGTGGTCCTGGCAGGGGGGACGGAGAACATGACCCTGGCTCCCACGACTTCGTTCGGCAATCGCATGGGCTATCGTCTAGGGCAACTTCAGTTCGGCGATATGCTCTGGGAAGGACTGTTAGATCCGGCTGTTAATTGTTCTATGGGGCAAACCGCAGAAAACTTGGCAAAAAAGTACTCCATTACCCGTGCAGAAGTGGATGACTATGCTTTTCAATCCCATCAACGAGCTAAAAATCGCTGGGATGATGGGACGTT
>CAZBEL010000229.1:0-3349 GCA_964490885.1 uncultured bacterium | reverse complement strand
CCAAGACCAATCGTACCGTCCAGGTAGATTCCGTCTGGTAGAATATTTAAATAAAGGAGTACTTCCTTTACCATAACCGGTGTATGGTCGGTAACTATATCCCAGGAAGCCCCCGGGGACATTAAATAATGATTTTGTTTGCGAGTTCATCGTAAGCACTGGGATCAATGCCAAGGTTTTGCTCGTCGACAACCCGGAGACGGTCGGGATTCCAGATTTCAATCTTGTTAATCATTCCAATGATAAGTACTTCTTTTTCCAAACCTGCATATTGAATTAGAGTAGTAGGGATTTGGATTCGCCCTTGTTTATCGTAGGTAGTAATGGTGGCGTGCCGGGCCGTTTGACGAACAAACGTGCGGTTGACAGCAGACAGGGAGGATAATTTTTTCAACTCGTCTTCAATACTCTGCCAAACCGTGATGGGATATACCCAGACGCAAGGGTCGATACCCCGCGTGACAACAAAAGTTTGTTCATTGTCGTCAGAAAGGACCTGGCGGAATTTAGCTGGGATATTGACCCGACCTTTCAGGTCAATAGAATATAAAAATTCCCCGGTGAAGGTGTTTTTCTTTTGCGTCATTTCTAAGGATTAATATAGGGATGATTACCCACAATCACCCACAATGTATTTCTAACAACCCACCAGTGTCAATACTTTTTTACAGAATATTCCTTACTATGATGGCTTATCCACCATAGCAGGGGAAAAGGGAAAAAGGGGGGTTAAACTAGGTTAGTTCTGGGGAATATATTGACGGATGGAGATGGTTCTGGTCTTGGTTCGAAATCCTATCCAGGATGGATAGCTGGTAGGTTCCATTTTGGTAAAGTCAACACCATTGACTTTGATATACTTAACTGCTCCAGATGGGTTAAGGAGAAAATCCAGGGATTCCTGAAAGGGCCGCGTTATGCTTTCACCTGCGGAGAGGATACCGGCCATTTCGTCGGTGGAGTCGGTTAAGGAACGGTACCAGAGTCTTTCACGGGCTGCAATTTTAACTGTATAGGGAGGTTCAGCGTCAATGGCATCAGTCAGGTGAATATACTCCTGGAATTCGTTCTGGAGTAATGTTTCGGTAACAGGAGTGACTTCCTCCAGGAGGACGGGGGCCCCATTGCCGCCCACAGCAGCGCTTGTTTCCCCACTGATTTTCTTAATGATGTAGATAGCGAAAAGGAACACCACCAGGAAAACAGCGGCTTTTGCTAGGTCTGAGCGTAGTTTTGTAGGAGGGCGAAGGAGGGAAGGTGTTTCTTCCTTAGAGGGAACGGGCGTTTCCACCTCAGGTTCTTTCGGTGGTGGAGCAGTGGTGGCCTCCATGGCGCTTAAATAGCGTTCTAATTGATCAAGCGCTTCCTTGGCGTCTCCACCGATTTCGGTGACGTACGCTTTTAGAAATAAACGGACGTAGGTTTTTGGTAATACGTCAAATTGACCTTTTTCTAACGCCTGGAGATAGTTAAGGTTGATTTTCGTCCGCTCGTGGATTTCCTCCAGAGCAATGTTCTGACGTTCTCTCAGTGCTTTCAGTTCTTCGTAAAAATTAGCCATGTTGTTCCTTGTAAGGGGTTGAAAAGTTAATTGCCGGAAGTGCTGGCATTCAATACAATTTAGGCCTTTTTCATGATCTTCTTTAAATGTTGGTAGAAAGTAGCAAGGGGGAAACCCACCACGTTAAAATAACACCCTTTGATGCCTTTAACCCAAACGGAAGACCAATCCTGAATACCGTAGCTCCCAGCCTTGTCGAACGGTTGCCAGTTTTTAATATAATGGTTGATCTCTTCATTTGGGATAGGATAAAAAGTCACCGCTGTTTTTTCATGAGAGGTTTCTACAATCCCATGCTCTTTCCATTGCAAAGAAACCCCAGTGATGACCGTATGCGTGCGATTGGATAGGCGCTTTAGCATGGAGTGGGCAGCCTGAGCAGAAGTGGGTTTACCCAGGATTTCATCATCGAGAACCACGATAGTGTCTGCCCCGATCACCAGCGCTTGGGGGTATTTTTCAGAAACGGTTTGTGCTTTCAAACGAGCATAATGTTCGGCATATTTGATTGGTAGAAGGGGAAGATTAGGGTCTTCTTCTACCTGGCTAGGGACCACCTTGAAAGTAAGACCAATTTGTTTTAGTAATGTTTTTCTACGCGGCGAATTAGAAGCTAAGATGATCTCAGGTAGGGAGGGAAGTAACTGGGTCATTTTTTGTAGGAGTTGATCCATAGGTTATTGAAAAGTGATCTAAGCTTTTATGAATCTTACCGGAATTTGGCCAGTTTTCCAATGGTAGCGACACTCTGGTTTTCGTTTTTAGCTTTTAGACGATAGAGATACGTACCGTTGGCAAGGCGATTGCCGTATGTATCCCGACCGTCCCAGGGAATTGTGTGGAAACCTGCCGAAAAAGTGTAGGACCCTAACGTTTTGATACGCCGCCCACCCAGTGTGTAGATATCGATGGTGACCGTTGCTGAACTGGTAATTTCAAAGGTGAATTGAGTATTGATGGAAAAAGGATTGGGATAGTTCATTACTTGATAGAGTCGCAGTTTGGGAGTGGTTAAAAGGGAAAGTCGTATTTCTTTTTCAGCAGGATTATTCGCGCTGTCCCACGCTTTTATTTTTAATGCGATCTCAGAAGTATTGGGATCCAGTTCATATGGGATGGTTCCCGTATCTATTTTGTTAAGGTCATAGACAAATTTATTGGTGATATTTTTCTTCTCACCTGTGTTCAGGTCCGTGAGCATAATTTCGTGTCCTACTTCACCAGTAATATTAATTCCTAAAGGATCGGATAACCGGATGATAAAGGGCTCCTCAACATGGAGGTGATCTCCACTACGTAAGGGGCGTTTATCGGTTGTTTCAAAAGTGATGATAGGCCCGGTTTGGTCGAGGGTAGGTGCCCCACCTCGCAAAGGGATGTTATCTAAAAGTCCCAGTGCTTCCACAGTGGGGTCAGTATCCAGTGTGAGATAGACATTTAGTTGCGCTGGTTGATCAGAATAGGAAATGTCTAAAGGGATGCGAATTGCCCCGCTAAACAGTTCCCCGGCAAAAGAGAATTGCCCTTTAAACAACGTCGCTCCCGGTAAGTTATAGGTTAGTTGCTGAGTCATGGAAGCAATATTGTAGTAACGAGTCACTTTCCGTTCTGCATCCCTTAAAGTAATAATACCATTTCCCGTGCTATTAGGGGCCAGGGT
Source organism: uncultured bacterium (assembly GCA_964490885.1). Taxonomy (GTDB): domain Bacteria; phylum Fidelibacterota; class Marinisomatia; order Marinisomatales; family TCS56; genus CAZBEL01. Next base: position 128 of record CAZBEL010000229.1, on the reverse strand, counting down.
TTGATTTCCGGTGAAGCGCGCCGTGTCCAGGGTGAGGAGTGTATCAGGTGTAATGGAGGTAATATTGACTTTTTGGAAAGGGATAGGTAAGGGTGTTGCGGGATCTCCAAAATAATGAAAAAGTTCCC
>CAZBEL010000228.1:0-3356 GCA_964490885.1 uncultured bacterium | reverse complement strand
GTCGGATTAAAGACTCTACTAAAAATGATCGATACATTTGCATTTAGTACCCCGTGTGTTTACATTATTTTGTTAAAGGATGTTTATTATTAATAAAATTCTCCAAAAATAATAATAATTAGGTGTCCAAATTGTCATGGCAGAGAACGAAACACTAAAAAAACTTTTAGTGATTCAAGATAAGGTCTTTGATGTAAAGAGTTCCTCTCGCAAACTTAATCCATCCCTATCGCTTGTTTTTAACCGCAAAAAGGTTCGCAATCAACAAGTCCTTGTCGATCAAGTACATGAACAGTTTCTGAAACTCAATAGAGAAATACTTGCCAGAGTCCAGATTCCAAGAAACGTTAATGATAAACTGATAGTAGCATCCAACATGTCTATTTTAAATTGTAGTATTTCTTCAATTCATACACTTATTGGCGAGACCTACCAAGAGTTGTCAGCTTTGAATTCTCAGCTAAATTTTTACTCCTCATTGGTTGTGGCACTTTTGGCACTACTGGTTTCGATCATCGCTATTCTTCTCCAATGGAGTTAGTAAATAACAAATCGTATAAGTACGTTCCGCTAACCAGTTGGTACTACCGAACGCGGTAAGTTGTGTCTATTAACTAAAACATTATGCTGCCTTTTTTACATAAATAAATAGAGAGTAAATAATGAATGATATTATTGTAGAAATTCGCGAATACATTAAAAGCGGTTATTTTAAGAATGAAGAAAATGTCCGGTTTTCACTAGTGTCTAGAATTCTCAAAAAACTCGGATGGAATATTTGGAATCCAAAAGAAGTGACTACAGAATTCAATACGGTCCCAAATGAAGATAAATCCCGAGTAGATATTGCCCTTTTTGATAAATCGCTTACTCCCTCGGTATTCATAGAAATTAAAGCAATAGGGAAACTTGACACAGATTTGGCAAAATATGAACTTCAATTAAGAGATTACAATAGAAATAATACAGCACCGTTTTCAATAATTACCGACGGGCGAAAATGGCGTTTCTATTATTCTCAAACAGGTGGTGAATTTTCACAAAAATGCTTCAAAGTCGTTGATTTGTTAGATGATGATATTGATGATATCGAATTATCTTTCAGTACTTTTTTATCTAAGGAAAAAATACGATCGGGAGTTGCAAAAACTGAAGCTGAAACGTACTTAAAACTTTCACAAAAACAACGTGCGATGGAAGACGCTTTCCCACAAGCTCGTCGACAAATATTAGAACCACCTTTCCCAAGTCTTCCGGTAGCATTAATGAAAATCGTTGAAAAAGAAGGTTTTATTATCACAATTGATGAAGCAAGCAGATTTGTAAAAAAACAAAGTTCAAAAAAACAAAAACCAGAAAAAACCAAGGTACCACAGTCAATTCAAAAAATTATTAAACGAACAAGTAAAACAACTAAAGTATCATATTCAGGTAAAATCGTATCATCATTTACATTTAATAATGAAACTTGTGAAGTTCGTTTTTGGAGAGATGTCCTAGTCAGAATTAGCGAAATTTTATCTCAAAACCACAGAAAGGATTTTAATAAAGTATTATCTTTAAAAGGAAGAAAACGACCGTACTATACATTAGATGAGACTCTGTTGAGGCTTCCTGTAAGGATAAAAGGAACCAACATCTATGTTGAGTCTAACTTAAGCGCCAACAGTATTGTCAAATTATGTTACGATGTAATTAGCCTTTTTGGCTACTCGAAGAAAAACTTAAAAATATCTGTTAATCAGTAAATTAAAACAAGATCATTAATCAGCAAGGTAGCCGTCAAACCATCAACCTCACAACCCCGTCTCCGCTACGGTCTTTTTCACGTGTTCGTAGGTTTTCATGAGGGCTTCTTTTTCTTCGGGGAGTAGTTCAAACTCCAGGATTTTTTCTACGCCGCCGCCACCAATCACGGTTGGAACGCCAATGAAGTAGCCGTCGATGCCGTATTCCCCTTCGCAGAGCGAGGCACAGGGGATCACGCGTTTCTTATCCTTGAGGTAAGCCTCGGCCATTTCGATGGCACTCTGGGCCGGGGCAAAGTAAGCGGAACCATTCCCGAAGAGTTTTACGATCTCTCCTCCGGCGAAACGGACCCGGTTCACAATGGCGTCCAAGCGCTCTTTGGGAACGATTTCGGTTACCGGCACACCGCCGATGGTGGCCAGGCGTGTGATGGGAACCATGGTATCGCCATGACCGCCTAAGACCATGCACTGAATATCCTGCACGGAATAACCCGTTTCCATGGACAAGAAAGTGCGGAAACGTGCGGTATCCAAAGCACCAGCCATGCCAACCACCCGATTCTTGGGAAATCCGGAAATCTTGTAAAAGGAATACACGATGGCGTCTAACGGATTGGACAGGACAATCACGAAGGCTTCCGGGGCGTACTGTTTTACATTATTGGCTACGTCGGTGATAATCCCGATGTTCACTTTTAATAGGTCTTCACGATCCATACCTGGTTTCCGGGGGACACCTGCTGTAATGATGGCCACATCCGCACCCGTGATCGCGGCGTAGTCCGAGCTCCCCTCCAGGTTCACATCATATCCATCGTGGGGGCGCAGTTGCATGATATCCAGGGCTTTCCCCTTAATCATCCCCTCTGCCGGGGGAATGTCCACAATTACTACGTCTCCTAATTCTTTCTGGGTCGCCAGGAGCGCCAAATTGCCGCCAATCTGTCCGCCTCCAATTAAGGCGATCTTATTTCTGTGCATTCTACGAACCTCCGTTTAATGATTCAGTTATTGTTAAGTTTAAACCTTTTGTTATTCAACAACATAGCCACAGACACCTACCACGGCCAGCCGAAACGTTCCGGTGAACCCTACCGTCCTGTAGTCTCAAAAGCGGTTGTATTGGTCCGGCTTATTTACGTATTGGCTTTCAACCAGGTAGTGGTGACCGATTTCGGCCGCATGATGGGAATCCCCAGAGCCCGGTTGATCACCATCTGGGAAACCATCCCCATAGCCCGGGAAATGCTGAACAGGACGGTATAGAAACTGAACTCCGTCATGCCAAAATGGTAGAGCAAGGAACCCGAGGCCGCATCTACATTGGGCCAGGGATTCTTAGCCTTCCCCTGTTCTTTCAGTACACCCGGTACCACTTCGAAGAGTTTTTGCACGATGGTGAAAACAGGATCATCATGGATATGTTCACCCCCGAACTCCATAAAGGCGGTGAAACGGGGATCGGGGCACCGCAAGACGGCGTGTCCATAACCGGGAATCACGCGCCCGCTGTTCAGGCGATCCCACACGAATCTCTGCAACTCTTCTTCACTGGGAACGCCATCGAAATGATCCCTAATCTCCAATACAAATTTCAGGCATTCT
>CAZBEL010000227.1:0-3362 GCA_964490885.1 uncultured bacterium | reverse complement strand
GATTCCGATGACCGATTGAAGCCTAACGCCGTGGCCACAATCTTGCAAACCTTCGAATCCGATTTCACCATCGGGATGGTCATCGGTTCCTACGAAGTATGGGAAAAGAAATCGTCAGGTGAAATCGTGCGTATGGAAGCCATTCCTGTGGTCACCCACGACGAATGGACCGAAGACAACGGCAGAAACAACCTGTTGCGTATCAACGGTGCCGGGGCGCCCCGGGCCATTTCCATCCAGTTAATCAAGGACATGGGTTATTTCAGCATCAATGACGAACCCTTTGCGCGGAATTACGGGGAAGACTACGACATGGTTCTGCGTATCAGCGAACAATACCGCATTGGTCGCATTTATGAACCCATCTACGAAGTGATCCGTCACGCGGGAGGCACTGACCACAGCATCGACCAGGCAACTACCGACCGGAACGATGAAGCGAAAGACTGGATGCGCAAACAGGCCCTCCTCCGACGCCAAAGGTTAAATAAACTCCAAGGTGCACGCGATTAAAAACAGCCACCGAAATTTACCCTAAACATGCCCCTGCCCTATGTATTAATTGGCCTGGATGGGGGTGCCACCAAAGTGAGTGGTTGGACCATTCAGGTGGACCAGGAACACTGGTTTTCTTTAGGGAAGCACCACGTCCAACGGCGGTATCGCGACTATCCTCATTATATTAAAGACTTCCAACCCGTTGACCTAAAAACCCAGTTAGCGGAAATGGCTTCTAGCACCATTCGCCTGACCCCTGCCGAGAAGAGCCAGGGACAGGCTTACGTTGAAGCCACCGCCGATGTAGTCACCGAACTTGCCCAGGGGCAACCGGTCCTGTTGGGAATGGGCATGCCGGGATTGAAAACCCAAGATAAACGTGGTATTGCGGCCATGGCCAATGGGCCCCGTTTACCCAAGTTTGCCCAAAAGGTAGAAAGCCTGCTTCAACAACGAAAGGTGAAACTGGTCGCACCCCTGGTTAAATTAGGAAGTGACGCCGACTACTGTGGCTCAGGCGAGGAGTACTCCTCGCAAGGTCTATTCCGGGGGGTTGCTTCCGCTTACTATTTAGGGGGTGGAACCGGTGCGGCGGATGCTCTGAAAATTCAGGGGCGATTGCTACCTTTCGACGAAGCTAAAGCGTGGATCGCGAAGACCTGGGAACTGAAAAACGACCGGGGAATCTCTCTGGAGCGTTATGCATCGGCTAATGGAATTCAAACCCTCTACGGTAACCTCACCAATACCCCCATTGAGACGCTCACCGCTAACCAAATTTTCCCAGAACAGATTCTAAACCGTGCGGTAGCGGGCGAAAAGGCCGCTCAGGAAACTTTCTGGGAGGTGAGCCACTACCTCGCCACACTATTGTATGAGCGCATCCTCACCCTTTACGCAGGATGGAAAGGAATTTTCGACTTTATTAACCCCCAGCGATCGGCGCTTAAAGAAAAACACACCTTTCTGGGAACCCTTCTGGATCGGATCGTCATCGGTCAGCGCCTTGGTAACCTCATGGCCCAGGCGCAGGCCACACCAATCTTGTGGGAACCGTGTATGGTTGAACTAGAGAATTTAATCCAAAAGTCTTCGCACCTCGACTCCCAAGCCAAACAACATTATTTAACCAAAGGGAAGCTCCGTCCAGGATTGGTGCAAATCTCCCAGCTCCGGGAAGCGCCGGCCCTGGGAGCTGCCATTGAGGCTTTGCTACTATTTAAACGATAACATTACCTTATATGCGAAAACCAAACATGCAGATCTACAAAACGTACCTGCATAACCCACCACATTTATTCATTCCCAATGCGAAATACTTTATTACAGGAGCAGCATATAAACATAAGCCAATATTTCGAACCCAGAATGCCAAGTCAGCAGTGTTAAAATATATGTTTAAAAGTTTTACTAATTTCGATTGGCAGATTGAGGATTGGGTAATACTGGACAATCATTACCACCTAATGGCATCAGCCCCACACGATGCAGAGACGCTGTCCCAAGTCATCAACAATTTCCACCGTTTCACATCAAACTGGATAACCAAGAATGTGGATTGCGGTGACTACGTCACCACAGGGTTGCCCAAGGCAACCCATTCCAAAACAAAGAGGTGGATGTATAACTATTGGGATACATGCATTACTTTCGAAGCTTCCTACTATGCCCGACTGAATTACATCTGGTTTAACCCCGTAAAACACGGCTATGTTCAAGATCCATCCGACTGGGTATTTGGTAGCTATTATCAACGTGTTAAAGACGAAAGTTCCAAAATAAAAAATCTTATAAATCAATATCCTTGCGATAAGGTAAAAGTAAATGATGAATTCTAAAGATAAACTTATAAGCACGTTCATGTCATGAAAGATTCATCCAACTTCGAGGTACAATTTGCTTAACCCAACATCTATCCCCCGTAAAGAACCATTAATCCGTGTTGGGATCATTTTACCAGAAGATAAGCGTACCAAAGTTGATATTTCTTTTACCGAACCTGCTCATTACTCTCTTGAATTTGATTCAGGACAGACCCAGGAACCTCTATCGAATAATTCTTTAACAGTCGCAGCAAATCGTTCACGCCTTGAAATTCTTAACACAACGGCAAAAAGGGTCGTTATTAAACAACGGTCTATTGATACCAAATCAACTATCATGGTAAAAGATGTAGTTGCCGGACGGGGTTTCCATTGGACAAAGAACATTAACGTCTCTTTGCCGGGGAGCTTAGAAATCTCGGTACACCAAGGGTATTTGATGGTAATAAACGAACTTCCCTTAGAAACCTACTTGGCGTGTGTCGCCACGTCGGAAATGAGTGCCCAATGTCCCACAAGTCTTTTAGAAGCCCAGACCATCGTGGCCCGTTCCTGGGTCCTGGCCGGCATTGAAAAGAAACATGTCAGCTTAGGATTCGACGTGTGCAACGATGACTGTTGTCAGCGTTACCAGGGAACCAACTTTCTCACCCCTCATGCTAAAACAGCCGTGGAAGCTACTCGCGGCCAGGTTTTGACCTTCCAGGAAACAATTTGTGACGCCCGTTACTCCAAATCCTGTGGCGGCCGCACTGAAACCTTCGCCACCATTTGGGACAATCTCCCTCCGCCACCCTACTTGATTTCCCTACCAGACTTCCCGGAGGAGGACCAATCCACCTCTAATCCGGTAGATCAGGAAAATCAAGCCTACCAGTGGATCACGTCCCGACCCCCGGCCTATTGCAGCCCGGTTTATATTCCCGAAACAGATCTCCCCCAATACCTGGGTTCAGTAGACGAAGCCGGTCAATATTATCGCTGGTCACAAACATACAGTCAACAGGAAATCACCAACCTTTTGCAGACTAAAACCGGTTT
>CAZBEL010000226.1:0-3393 GCA_964490885.1 uncultured bacterium | reverse complement strand
GGATGGAAAAGACGGAACGGGTCTACCCACCCTGCTGCCACGTAGCGGTCAATCCATTCCCGTTCAATAGGTAAGAATCCCGACGTATTCACATTTTCCTTGGGCCGGGCCAAGTCAATTTCCTTATGAGCAGTGTTCCAGTCCCCCGCGACGATTACGTTTACTCCCGAAGCCACTTGGTCGTTAATCACAGGCAATAGGGTAGCGTAAAAATCTAACTTATAGTCCAGGCGTTCCTGATCCCGCTGTCCATTGGGGAAATAAATATTGTACAATAGAAAATTTTCGTGTTCGGTAATGAGTACCCGCCCTTCGCGATCGAAACGGTCAATCCCCAAGCCGTATTGAACATACAATGGTTCACTTTTACATAAGGTCGCTACGCCACTGTAGCCAGCCCGTTCGGCGGAATGCCAATAGGCCTGGTAACCCCCTGCTTCTTTAAGAGCTGTGGATAATTGGTTTTCTTTCACCTTGGTTTCCTGAAGGCACACAATGTCAGGTTGCGTGGCTTCTAACCAGGCAAGGAAACCCTTCCGTTCTGCGGCCCGAACACCATTCACGTTCCAAGAATATAGCTGCATCGTCCTTCCAATGTTGTCTATTTGTGTTACCTTACGCGATGTAATTTAAGAGAACTCAACAGACTCCTCGAAGGTGAATCCACACGAGTAAAAGGCTTCTCAGGGAGAACCCAAGAATAATTAATGCATGTTTCTGCGGGAAATCGTAGACTTCGCCTGTGGAAAATAAATTGAACAGTGAAGACATGACTAAACATCATCATTCTCACAATTCCTCCCGTCACAGGAACCATTCCTGGTGGCAGGAATACCGCTTTGAAATCAGCGTTCTTGTCCTGTTAGCGCTGGGGATATTCCTGCTAGTAGAAAAAATGGAAATCAAAGCTTTCCTGTTTCGGCAACTCAGGCGAGTAATCCTCGGAACGGCGACAACAATTTCTTCCCTGGCAAATCGCATGTTTGGTCTACTCATGGAAGTAGAAACTTCGGACATCGTTGGAATCATCCTTATTTTGATCGCTATGGGAATGATATTTTACCGGTTGCGAAGTCGCTTCATTTCGCGCCATGGGCCTTTACGCAGTTGCTTGAAATGTGGCTCCGACATGCACCGCATTCACCGTCGCTTCCGGCATCGGATTTTAGGAATAATCTTATGGGCCGACGTGCGCTATTATTCCTGCAAAAAATGTACTTTTAAGGGAATCCAGGTCGCGCCCCGAGCTTAAAAGAATTTTAAAGTAACATCATTCTCGTAAAGCAGTAGTTATTCATTCTTAACCGTGTCAGGAATACCATGGGACTGGTGATAATTCATACATAAGCCACCCTAAAAAGAGAGCATCCAAAGCCTTTGGTACCTAAAGGCCTAAACATCTAAATTCGCAGCCCGGTTTAACCTTTCTATTGTTCATTTGGCCCGTTCGTCTAGTGGTAAGGACTCCACGCTTTCAATGTGGCAACAGGGGTTCGATTCCCCTACGGGCTACCACGCTAGTGCTACCCTAGCCGTTCCACAATAGACACGACTATACCCTCTTATCCATGAACACTTGGCATCCTTATCTGGTCCACTTCCCCATTGCCCTCTTTGTGGCTGCCTTTTTACTCCACGGTCTACAGCTATGGCGACCAAAATGGTTCAGCCGGACCATCGGTTTGTGGCTATTGGGGCTAGGAGCCCTTACCGGGTTTTGGACCAGTCTTACAGGGGACAAAGCCGCGGCCCTGGCTCAGCAGCAACCACTCGTACCAAAAGCAGTGGCCCTACTCAACCAACACACCCAATGGGCTACCCTCACTTCCTGGGGAGGCCTGGCGTTATTCATCCTCTGGCTTTATTTCTTTCTGAAAGACCGTGAAAACCGTCGGGTGGACGTGGTAGCGTTGGCGCTTCTGGGACTTCTGGCCGTGGGTGTTATGATAACCAGTTATTTAGGGAGCCAACTGGTTTTCACCCAGGGTGTTGGCCTTCCTTAATATTTTTACTCAGGTCGTTCTAAATAGTAATAGTGAATATTTTCTGGTGTTAAATTAGCCGAAGAGAATAGACCATAACCCCCAACGACATTACTCTCCGGTAGATAGTGTATATCCCGTGGCGGTCCCTCTAAAAACCCTTTGTGGTAATTATAATACGACTCATCTAACGCAATAACCATGAAAATCTGGGGACCATAGAAAGTAAGTTGTGGCCAAGAAACCTGATAACGTCGATCATATACGGTGCTATTGAAGGAAGTAGCCCGTTTGGCTAATAGACGCAACTGCATCCCTTCATCATCGTCTCCCAAACCATTCCATTTATATATTAAGGCTTTCAAGGAGTCATCTTCTAAAATCATATTTTCCAGGGTTGGTTCCAACGCAATATTGATTAACCGTACGAGATATGGTGGCGCCGTGGAATCAATTTGTAGATCGAAAGAAAACAATACCGGACTCAAAAAGTCATCCTCTTCGCTGGCAGGACGATAAATAATTGTATCGGGAAAGCCAGGGAAAGTACCGGCGTCAGTGTGTACAGAATCGTTCACCATATACACCGGTCCTGGAACGGTTGTGCTAGCTTCCACCGGGGGATAGTTAGGATGATAGACATACAAAGTGTACGTTTCCCCAGCTTGAGCTCGACGACCTCCTGGGATGTGGTACAGGCCCGGGAGTTCAATATCCTCCCACAGGGTATCTAAAAATTCCCCGCCTCCCTCTGCTGGACCTAAGAGCGTTACCAAGGCGCCCGACAGGGCATTGGAATCAGCCGCAAAAGGCTGGTCCACGCGGGAAGAAGTGTGCACCCAGACAGAATCAATGGGAATAAAAGGATTAGCCAGCAAGGTTCCATTGACTACAATTTTCTCTTCATAACGAGCTTCATCAGGCATATTAAGCCATTCCTCACAGGAGAAAACCAACAGCCCGAGCACCATTAGAAAGAAGGTGAAAGTGAATCGTATCATAACTGGACTCGAATGCCCAAGGTTGGCAAGAAAGGTAGCAATTGTAACTTAATCTGCTCCGGCGGTTCCCCTTCTTTTAAAGGACTGGTGTCGTAGGTAACACGGAAATAGTTTTTATGGTTTAAGAGATTAATGATGTTCAATTTGATATCCAGATCCCATTTTTTAAAGCGGAAGTGGCGAGTAAAGGCCACGTCCAGGCGTTGATAAAATGGAAGCCGTTGGCTGTTCCGATCGCCAGGAATTTCAATATAGAGAGGCGTAGAATATCCCGGTTCATAATACGTGTAAAACCCCAAGATGGGCGTATAGGGTATCCCGGTATAGGCGTCCAAGCTGGACCCAAAATCCCATTTCCTATTGATGCGCCAGTTGATCACCATCTTCAAATTGTCGCGCCGATCCCAATT
>CAZBEL010000225.1:0-3410 GCA_964490885.1 uncultured bacterium | reverse complement strand
CTTCCGTTTTTTTTTCACTAATTGACAATTATTCGGTTATGAGAGGGAAGAGATCTTAGGCAAAAATGTCCTTGAGTTTGCTGCACCTGAGTCACGGGATTTAGTCTTGGAAAAAGTAAAACAGGGATACCAAAAACCCTATGAAGCAATTGGATTACGCAAGGATGGCACTACGTTTATTGGGGAGTTAATTGGTAAACCTGTACCCTACCAAGGCCGCACGGTACGGGCCACAGTCATTCGGGATATTACTACCCGGAAACGAATAGAGCGAACTCTCCAACTGATAATGGAAGGTACTTCTACGGCCACAGGAGTCCATTTTTTCAAAAACTTAGTGCAGAGTATTGCCCGTGTTTTGGAAACTGACGTTGCCTTTATCACACGACGGGATACTACGAATCCCCAGGTAGTACGCAGTCTAGCTATCTGGCAAAATGGCCAAATTGGGGAAAATATTGAATGGGAAGTAAAGAATACACCTTGTGATCGAGTCATTAAGGGTAACTCAGTCATTATTCCCCAGAATGTTCAGCAAAAATTTCCCAAGGATTTGATGTTGCAGGAAATGAAGGCTGAAAGTTACTTAGCTGTTCCCATTTGGGATGCTAGTGGGAATGTGGTTGGCCATTTGGGTACCCTGGATTCAAAACCCTTACAATTCCCTGAGAATCTGGAGAATATTATTCAAATTTTCGCCGTTCGGGCGGGCACGGAACTGCAAAGACTTCAGTTAGAGGAGGAAACAGAATCTATTTTTGCTTCCAATCCATTGCCTATCATGGTTGTTAGTGAGGATTGTACTATTCATAGTTGTAATACAGCCGCAAAAGAACAATGTCATATTTCAACCGAAAAGATAACTGGTCTACAGATAGGAGATGTACTGTTGTGTGCTCATCGTCAGGATGATCCGAAAGGTTGTGGATTTGGACCGGTATGCGAAAAGTGTATTACCTGGAATACAATTCAAGATACTTTTTATGATCAACAGACACGGCAGGGAGTGGAGTCGGAAATGTGTCTGGTTGTTGATAACAAGCCAACGAATCGGACAATCCGATTGAATACATCTTATTTTGATTCTCTGGTTGGTGCTAGAGTCATAGTTGTTTTTGATGATATCACACGTCAGAAAAGGGATCAACAAGAGATTTTACGTTTAAAAGAGTTCAACGAAAGTGTTCTAACCGGTATGGCTGAAGGTATCGTTGTGATGGATGTGGCAGGGACGATAGAGTATGTCAATCCAGCGTGTGGGACCTTATTGGGATATGCTGAAGAAGAACTGATAGGTCAACATTGGTCGTTAATAATTCCTGCTGACCAACATCCTGTTGTTAGAGCTGTGGATGAAGAACGAAAGAAAGGTATAAGAAGTGTCTATGACCTGCAATTAGTGAGAAAAGATGGTCGAAGGATTGATGTACGAGTCAGTGGTAGTCCTCGATTTAAGGGAGGAAAATTTATAGGTACCATGGCTGTATTTACTGATGTGACAGAACAAAAAAAAGCTATGGAAGCGTTGGAGGCCTCAGAATCTTTTAATCGGACGGTTCTTACAAGCGTTACCGAAGGTGTTGTTGTTTACGATCGCCAGTTTCGTTATGTTGTGTGGAATTCATTTATGGAATTTCTAACAGGTTATAAGGCGGAGGATGTATTAGGCAAATATGCTTTTGACCTTTTCCCATTTTTAAAACAGCAAGGTGTTGATAAACTCTTAAAAAGAGCATTAAAAGGGGAAACTGTTAAAACTCCTGATATGCATTTTATAATTCCAGGGACAGACCAAGAAGGTTGGGTTATTTCTACATATGCTCCTCATAGAGGAGTAGACGGTGAAATTATTGGCGTAGTTGGTTTGATACGAGATATTACCGACCGTAGACAAAGGGAAGAACAACTTCGAAGCAGCGAAGAAAGATATCGATCAATCTTGGAGAACATGGAAGAAGGGTATTATGAAGTAGATTTAGAAGGTAATTTTACCTTTTTCAATGAGTCTTTATGTAAAATGTTGAATTATACAAAAGACGAACTAATGGGGATGAACAATCGTCAATATATGGATAAAAAGAGTGCCGAGAAGGTATTTAGAATATTTAATGAAGTCTTCAGGACTGGAGAATCAAGTAAAGCGATTGATATAAAAATAAAGAAAAGTGATGGAGAAGAAAAATTTGGTGAAATATCCGTATCACTATTAAGAGATAGGAACAATGAAATTGTCGGTTTTCGTGGTATCGTTAGGGATATTACGAGCAGGAAACAGGCGGAGGAAGAACAACGCCGATCTGAAGAAAATCTGAAGAATTTGTTTCAGTTTACGACCGATGCGATTATCATTCAGAATCGGAAGCGCGAGATTTTAGATTGCAACATAGCTGCTGAAAAACTCTTTGGGTACACGAAAGAGGAGTTAATTAATGACCCTACAATTCTACTTGGTGATCCTGAAAAGACAGATGAAGCGAAGAGGATAGAATATCTGGAGTTAGCTATTCAGGGGAAACCGCAGCACTTTGAATGGTGGGGAAAGCGCAAGGATGGTACTTCTTTTCCTGAGGAAGTAATCCTTAATCGGACTGTTTATAACGGAGAGGAAGTAGTTTTTGTCACTATTAGGGATATTACAAAAAGGAAACAAACAGAAGTAGCCCTACGAGAGAATGAAGCATTTTTAAATGGAGTTTTAACAAGCATCCAGGATGGTATTAGTGTCTTGGATACAGATCTCACTGTTAGATACGTGAACGACGTTGTCAGAGAATGGTATTCAGAGAACTTACCACTCGAGGGAAAAAAGTGTTTTGAGTGTTATCATAATGCTACTAAACCATGTGATCCATGTCCTTCTTTACGTTGTTTGAAAACGGGTAAGGCAGAAAGTGATATCATTCCTGGTTTACCAGGCTCGGATGTGGAATGGTTGGAATTGTACAGTTTCCCAATGAAGGATGTAGAAACCGGGGAAGTTACAAGTGTGGTTGAATATATTCGTGATATTACTGAGCGCAAACGGGCTGAGAAGGATATTTCTATTCTTGCAAACGCCTTGCGAAGCATTCGGGAATGTGTGAGCATTACTGACGAAAATGATACACTACTTTTTGCGAATGAAGCTTTTCTGCAAACATATGGTTATAGTCAGGAAGAAGTGATCGGACACAAAATTCAGGAAATAGTCAGTTCAGATAAAAATCCTCCCAATGTTGTAAAGGAGATTTTACAAGCTACAATTCGTGGTGGGTGGCAAGGGGAATTAATTAATCGTCGGAAGGATGGTAGTGAGTTTCCTATTTCACTCTCTACGTCGCCAATTAAAAATGAGGAAGGGGAAGTGATAGCTCTAATTGGAGTGGCGGAAGATATTACCGAACAGAAGGCTGCTCAAGAACAATTGCTAG
>CAZBEL010000224.1:0-3423 GCA_964490885.1 uncultured bacterium | reverse complement strand
ACAATTATCTGGACACAAACTGTTAATCGCCAATCTCACCTCATCACTACAACCTTCCTGATACCCAGGAGTCTACCATTATCAACCATAAGCCGACAGAAATAGACCCCGCTACCGACGACCATCCCGGCTTTATCCCGGCCGTCCCAGACGAAGTGGTAGTTCCCCGCTTCAAGGCTGGTGTGTACCAACGGTCGTACTTCCCGGCCGAGTAAATCATAAATGACCAATGATATTTCACTAGCCTCCGGTAAGTCCAATTGGATTGTAGTTACCGGATTAAACGGATTGGGATAGGCCGGATGTAAAATAATTTCATTCGGGATGACACGAGTCACCTTAAGGCCCAGCACCATCAAACTTTGATACGCTTTCACCCCGTTATAACTCACATCAGCTAAACGGTAGTCGTAGGTTTTGCCTTCTTCCACCGTGTCATCCACGTAACAGTATGCTGTGCGGTAGGCCACACTCCCCTGCCCTCGCAACTCCGGATGGGTTACATAACTGGCGATTTCCACCCAATCTTCAGAACTCCTTGTACCTATTTCTCCAATGATCCTCCGTTCCAGAATAAAACCCAGGTTCTCAACTTCCGATTCCGTGACCCATTCCAAAACCACACCGTTACGTCCCACTCGGCCTTCGAAAGAAGAGAGCCCTACGGGTAGGGAATTATCAGAACTGCTGCTGGTGATGATAAATTGGCTAAAAGAAGTAAGATTGTTGGCAGTAATAGAACCAATTCCATCCGTGTTGTTACCTTCATTATTGAGGGTATAGCTAGAGACGGCACTCCAACTCTGCCCCGCAGAAGCCCGAGTATACAGTGCGAGGGTGGATTCATCATTAATGCCAGAGATGTTGTCGTAGTGGAAAGTGACATCGGCCTGAAATGACCCATCATCATTAGCAATCCATAGCTCCCAATATACCGAAGGATAGTTAGACAATAAGCCAGTCGTTACATCCGGGTCTTGATTTACCTGTATCACAGCGAATATTGCGTTTGACCCTGGGTCGTTGTCCCATGATATGTCCACAGGTACCTGGCTGTTTTCAGTGAGGTTCCCCGTTCCGACTCCCATATGGCTTTTATCACCAATGGGTGCACCGGAGGTAACCCAGGAGGGACCGTTGACCAATGTTCCGTCATGATTGCCAGAGGTTTGGTCCTGAGCAGTAGTCCCCGATCCTTCATCGAAACGCCAATAGCCTTTCAGATTGGACCAGTAACTATGACTGGAAGTTATTTTCTGGCACATATATTTGCGGATGGTATCTGCTGGTAAAGCAGTATTCCAGATACGAACCTCATCCATAGTGCCAATGAATTTCTTCCAATAGGTATCGTAGGCAATAGCCATTCGGAGGGGATTGTCGTTAAAACTCCAGTTTCCTGTTACAGTGGTACTGGCCGACTGTTGTCCGTCAAAATAAATGTATGCCGTGGCACCGCTCGTGCGACTACCAACGATGGCGATGTGGTGCCATTGACCGTCCAAAGCGCTAGAAGCATCGTCTAAGTTTATCGTTGCACCTGAACCACCTTTGGCATAATGCTTTGCATTCCCGGCGCTGGTCAGCCCCATGAGTAATCCATTAAAAGAGCCGGAGGCATCAGCACGAATCATCAGCGGTGCAAGGGAGTTTCCTGAGGATGATATCGCTGATGATTTATACCAAGCCTCCCAAGTGTAGGTAGTGGAACTGAAATCAGCACTGGAAAGAACCCGAATATAGTCGTCAGTCCCATCGAAACTAATTGCTTTGCCAGCGCCCTGAGGAAACATAGAGGTAATAAAGGTAAGTAATAATAAAATCGACCCCTTTTTCATTGCCAGATCCTTTCACGTTGGAATTCCGACAAGAAATTTGTTAAAAGAATTCTCCTGCCGGAATCAGGAATTGATATGTTGATTCGTGACAACGGGCTTTTCCGGTATTCAGACTAAGGAATCAACATTAATTCCGCAAAATTTAAACAATTTCAAAAAATTAATCGATTTTTATCAACATAATCCCAACAACCCGTTATGTAGACAAGGTGTAGGACACAATTTCCCAATTATGGGATAAACAGGTTAGACTGGTTCAGTATCTGTTACGAACACCCCCATGTTAACACATACGCTTTTAGTATTTCACTCCCACCGAAAATAGCGGGTTGCTAGGCTGGTACAGAGAATTAAAGTAAACACCAATACACTGATTTCTATCCAGTGGGCACTCACACTTTCACCAAACCACAGTCCTTGCAGTAGGAGAACGGCATGGGTCATGGGGAAAACCAACCGCACTTGCTGCAGCCATTCCGGGAACATCTGAGGTGGTAGGGAAACCCCGGAAAGGAACATCATGGTAAAAAACAGGACCATCCCCACAACCTGAGCAATGCGTGCCGTAGGAGCTAAAGCAGCAATGAGAAATCCCATAGCGGCAAAGGTGAGGGTACTCAACACCCATGCCAGAAAAACTAACATTGCCTGTTGGGGAAGCTGTAATTGGTAGATCAACTTTCCAAAAAGAAGCAGTAAGAATGTCCCCACTAAAGCCACCAGGATGTTCATGGTGATCTCAGCGCTTAGATAAACCATGGGTTTTAAAGGGGTGGCCTGGTAGCGCCGGAGGATTTTTTGTTCACGCTCGGAGGCCACCTTGATGGGTACGCTCAACAAGCCAATCGTGGCTAAAATTAGGACAATCAAAGCCGGCGTTTCATAGTCAATATAACCCTGATTGGGTTTGAACTGGAGATCAGGTGTATTCCCAAAAATCGTCCCAAATAGTAGCAATAACAGCAAGGGAAACACCAATGTAAAGAAAAAAGCGATGGGCTCCCGTAAATACAATTTCAACTGCATTTCCGTTAGAACAAGAAAGGCGCGCTTAAACACTGAGTTCACTCCCGAATTGCATGTCCGGTCAATCGTAGAAAAACATCTTCTAAGTTGGGTTGCTCGGTGCGCAGGTTGCGAAAAAGAATATGCTCTTCCTCCAATACATTGACGATTTGACTTACTAAACGATCCCCTTTACCTTCCAGGGTGATCACCAAGTTGTTCCGTTCGACAGTAGTGACGCCTTCAATCTCTTTTAACTTGCTAAGTGAAAAATCCCCTTCCATTTCGATCCTTACCCGGATGTACCCTTTCAGGGAGCGGACGAGGTTTTGAGGAGAATCGAGGGCTATAAGCTTCCCGTGGTCAATAATGGCCACCCGGTCACAGAGATGTTCTGCTTCTTCCATGAAATGGGTCGTGAGCAACACTGTCTTCCCCGTTTCCCGGAAGCCTTTGACCAGATCCCACATGACATGGCGTGCTTGAGGATCAAGACCTGTAGTTAGCTCATCTAAGAAAATTAGATCGGGATTGTTCAGTAGAGCTAATACAATAAATAAACGCTGTTTTTGTCCGCCGG
>CAZBEL010000223.1:0-3432 GCA_964490885.1 uncultured bacterium | reverse complement strand
GGGGTGGTCTTAAAGCTCCCCGAAAGCCGGTGCCTAATAAAGCGTCAATTACTAAATCCCCTTCCAAGGACGACTTAGGGACTGCTTCTGGAAATTCCACCGTCAAGCCTTTTTGTAAGCATTGCTGGTAGTAGTGAAGGGGATCGCCCTTGATGGAATCGGCTTGGACCAGGCTTAAGATGCGAGGAGTAAAACCGTCCTCTTTCAAAGAAGCTGCGGCTGCAAAACCATCACCGCCGTTGTTTCCCTTACCACAAATAATTGTAATAACCGGGTCGGGAATTTCAGCCACCATTTGTTGGGCTGTTTGGGCGACTTTTTTCCCGGCGTTTCCCATGAGTTCTATACCGGGAACACCATGGTCTTCCATGGCGATTTTATCGAGCATACGGGATTGGTCGCGGGTAAGTAGACGCATTAGATAATCTCAATCATGGCAAAAGCGATGGCGATCTCGTCGGTGTGGGAGATGGACACTTTACAGACCACGTTTGAGGAATTGTTGGATAGTAAATTAACTTGAGGAGCGCCTGCGTCACGATTGACAACTTCGATCTCACGAAGTGGAATGTTCACGTATTTTTCAGAAGAAAGCAACGCTTTTTTTACTGCTTCTTTAGCTGCAAAGCGCCCGGTGTAATGTATGGGCGGTGTTGCTTGGGCTTCGCAATAGGCCACTTCACGGTCGGTGAAAATATGATGTTTGAAGCGTTGGGGGTAGGTTTCTAAAAGAGTGGCGATTCGCTGGACGGAAACGACATCGGTACCGATGAAAACATTATGCAGAGTTGATTTCATGAACGATATTTACGATCTCGTGCACGTCGTTAATGTCCCAGTCAGCTCCTGATTCTTTTGTGCCGAAGGTATCCCCGTAGCGGGCAAATATTGTGCGGATTCCCAACTGTTTGGCGCCCACCACGTCCCGTTCTGGCCAGTCCCCCACCATCAAGGCTTCTTCGGGTTTAATGTCCAGCCGTTTCAAGGCCATTTCGAAAGGAATGGGGGAGGGTTTCCGGGCGTGGGTGTCATCGTAAGTGAGCACAACATCAAAAATATGGTGGAGATTAAGGTAGTAAATGCGCATCCAGGCTTCTCGTGTGGGAGCGTCGGAGACCACCGCTAACTTGATCCCCATCTTCAACAATTCCACGAGGGTACGAAGGACATTTGGATAGACCAGTAAATTGGCTTCTCGAGCTCGACGGTAAGCTACGATCCCAGCTGCTAACATTTTATTATCTACTCGACCAATTGTCTGATTAAGAAAATCGTTGAAGACCTGCTGATTTTCCCAGCCTTTTTCTTCGTAAAGATTAATAATGGCACGGTAGGCATCATCCTCGGCCACTTCCAGACCTGCTTCGATCATAGCCGTAATAGCAGCCCGAACGGCATACTGCTTCATTTTGATAAAATCCAAAAGAGTATTGTCCAGATCGAAAATGACCGCTTTTATCATAAGATTAGCTCCCGTTCGGGAAGAAGAAAAAATTATTCCCGGTACTTCTCAGGGTTCTTAATACGATCGATTTCGTATTCGCACGATTTCCGCCATTTTCGGTCTTTACGCCCATGCTCCAGGGCGTTAAGGGCGGCGGCTTTATTCCCTTTACCATCACACCATTCGGCGATACCTAACTCGTACCATCCTCCACCAAAATTTGACCGCAATTCCGTGGCCTCTAACGCGGCTCGGCGGGCATTGGTGCAATCGCTGAGTTCATTGTACAAACGAGCTAAATGATACCAGGCAGTGGCGTACTTTGCATTGTATTTTACCGCCAGTTCAACTTTTTCAGCAGCCTCTTTCAAGCGCCCCAACTCCCGGAGTGCAATCCCCAGACTTAAATACCCCTTGCTGTACTTTGGATTGGCTTTAACGGCTTTCTCGTAAACGGCGATCATTTTCTCGTAATCTTTTTGTTCTAAATAGATGTCCCCCATGCCACCATATGCTTTGTAATAATTGGGGTTGATCTCGATGGCTTTGTTGAACGCTTCCAACGCCCCTTCATAGTCCCCGTTCTTTTTCTTTGCTAATCCCATGGCGAACCAGCCCTTGTAGTAGTTGGGGTTGATGTTTAGGGCTTTTTGATAGTGCTTGATAGCTTCATCACCGTTCCCCATCTTGGCCTGAATTACGCCAATTTGGTGATGGGCCTGGTAATAGTTAGGATCAATCTCTAAGACGTGTTCGTAGGTTTTTAAAGCACCCTCCAAATCGCCACGACGGTACTGGTTATTCGCTTCGTTATAGGAGTCTCGGGCAACGTTGGCAATAGCTTTTATGGCCTTGTCATAATCAGGATTCAATTCCAATGTTTTCTTGAAATAACTAACAGCAGCGTCATAGTCCCGTTCACGGAACTTGACTAACCCCATGTTATAGGGGGCCAAGGGGAAGAAGGGAAATTTTTCCAATACCAATTGATAGGTCTCGAAGGCTTGTTGCAGGTCTCCGTATTTCATCGACCGGATTCCGTCGTTCATTAGAGTGTTAATTTCGTTGATCCGGTCGAATTCTTCGCGATATTCCATATTATCAGGCTCAGTCTCGATCGCCTGGCGAATATATTTTTGGGTCTTCTCCATGTCTCCCCGGTGCAAATAGACCGTTGTCAAGCCCATCATGGCCGGCGTAAAGGTAGGATCCATTTCCAGGGCTTTTAAGAAGAGCGTTTCGGCCTGGTCGATGTCCCCTTTATCGAGAAAAGCCTTGGCCTGGTTATAGGTCTCGTCCAGGGAAGATTGGAACGCGATAAGGGGAGCAGCCAATCCGATCAGGATGATCAGCAGCCCCTTTAATAGATTAGTTTTATTCATCGAATGCGTCTCCTTATTGGTGCCGAAGGCGGGACTCGAACCCGCACACTCTTACGAGCACTACCCCCTCAAGATAGCGTGTCTACCAGTTCCACCACTTCGGCAAAATTCATTGCGTGAGATCAACTCCTTCGCTGGTTGCTGGGAGCGGTAGGTCAATGGAGTGTGTTTCAGCCTGTTGCTTTAAAATGGATTCCGGTTCAACCTGTGCTGGGGCGGTAAATAGACTGATCAGAATAGCTAAGGCCATAAAAGCCACCGCCAGCCACGTGGTAATTTTGCTGAGAATCGTGGCCGTACCGCGGGTTCCGAAAATGGCGTTGGACATTCCCCCACCAATCGATCCCGCCAGTCCTCCACCTTGGCTGGCCTGCATCAAAATTACGGCGATAAGCAGAATGCTCACCAACGTATGGATCGTAATGAAAAAGACTACCATGCTTTCCTCGTGTAATTGTTTTCTACAATATGGATTATACGCGCCAGTGAGGATACTTCTAGACTGGCTCCGCCTATCAAAAAACCGTCCACACCCCAGGTTTCAATAAGTTCCTGGGCATTGCCTACATTCACTGAACCGCCATAGAGGATCGGTACCGTGGAAAC
>CAZBEL010000222.1:0-3448 GCA_964490885.1 uncultured bacterium | reverse complement strand
GTGGGGTTGGTTGGGGAGACCAATAATTAGAATAGCAGGGAAGCTAAAATGATGCCGATAAAACAGATCAAAAGAGTTAGATGCTGTACAATGACTGACGAAGCAGGAACGCAACTACGACCCAACAAGCGGGTAAGAGTTTCGAAAAGTGGTAAAAAAGTGAGGGCGCAGAATACACTTAACGCCAAGGTATCCTCTCCCCAATTTAAACGGTCAATGATCTGAATTTTAAGCGGGCGTTCCACGCAAGGTCATTACGAAAAGTTTACGGTTTAGTCTCGCTTTTCAGATCCAGACTATCTTTTTCAGCTTTTAATTGCAGCACCCGATCGAACATTTCATCAGACACATAGCCGCCTCGTAGTCGGGGATACCAGGATTGGATATATTCCCACCAGATCTGCTTCTCTCCAGGCGTTTGATGATGAACCTTTAATCCGTAATCCATCATTACTTTAACGGCTTGGTCCCCACTGTAACGCGTTTGTTGCTGGTGTTTCTTCCCGATTTCTTCGGCGATTTGTCGCATCTTTTTCTGATATTCCGGTTTAATCCTTTTCCAGGTTCGGTTATCAATAACCACCGCTGCTGACAGAAGACCCCATTTCATATCCAACATATTATTCACCACGCCAAACCACTGCTGGGAAAGTGCCACAAGGGGTGTCGTAGCAATGGCATCGATGAGTCCTGTTTGTAATCCTGATAATACGTCAATGGAGGCTAAAGGAATGGGATTAAAGCCTCCCTCCTTCCACAACTCGGCAGAACGATAGTCGCCTGCCCAGACAAAAATGTTGTGCTTCTTTAAATCTTGTGGGGTAACGACAACATCCTTACTAAACCAATGGGCCCAACCCACGTCAACCCAAAGAAGAATTTGGAAACCTTGGGCCTGGATCTCGGCCTTGATCTTATCATCAATTCTTTCTCGGATGTAATCGACATCGGTATAATCTTCAAACAGCAGGGGGATCATAAAAGCATATACATCGTGGTAGATTTCCGATAATCCTTCCATACTGATGGCAGCGGCTTGTATTTGACCAATGCGCATTTTGCGGATCATGTCACGTTCATCCCCCACTACCCCATTGGGATAAATACGCACAATCACATCACCTTTAGTGGCCTCTTTCCACTGTTGGCTCATATCTAACAATAAATCATACCAATTCGTTCCCTCTGGTGCCAATGTAGCCAGTTTAATGACGACCTTTTTCCCAAACAAAGGTTGGAGCAACATGGCAATCAACATTATCTGTAGAATTCGCTTCATTCAAACACTTCCTCAGTAAAAGAATTCGTCCACATGATCTAATAACCAGGCAGCCCGTTTCTTAGCAATAATGTTGGCTAACTCCAATTCCTTATCACCTTGGGCGGTAATTTGTAACACTGACTCTAACTGGGTGATGAAGTTGGCACGATCTTGTTTACTGATTAGGACCGATTCGGCATATACAACGTAGGGACTGGCACTGCGACCTTGCGAAACGTTAATAGCCTTTTCATAATAATCCCTGGCGATTTCATATCTGTTTTGAACGGGATCAGGCCGTTTTACCGTGTAGGAAATCATGGCAGAATATAAGGCCCCTTGATTCCATGTGGGGTTTAATTTCAGCGCTTCTTCTAAGAGAAATCCAATTTTAGGAAAATGAATCAGCCAACCAGGATCCCCCCGGCTAGCGCTGATGGCACCCCCATAAGCGGCTGCCAGCCAGTACAAAGCCGAAACATCTTTACTAGTAAACTGTGGAGGGGTTTGGGTCGTATCCTCTAACCACTCATTAAAGGTAGGGTAACGCAATTCTAAGGCTTCCGTACCGTAATCAATAGCTAGTTGAAAATAATTTAACGCCTTTTGATATAAACGCCGGGCAGCACGATAATCATCCAAAGCAGTCCGATCTGCCTTTTCTACAAAAAATACATAGGCATATTGAGTATAAGTAGTTGTGGCTTTCAAAAGCAGTTCCTGGCGATCTGGATGTCTTTTGATACGCCGTTCCAGGGAAACTAATTTGGTCTTGTAAACCTTTTGGACTGTAGTAGGACAATGATTAAATACATACGCTGAGCTACAGGCCGAGTTGAGAGTAACTATCAACGCCATACTCGCCACAAGGAGTATTTTCAGGAGCGTTCGTTGGTAGGGTGTCTGTAATGTTTTAGTGGAAGCCGAAGGGAGGAAATTAATCGCGGAGTTCACGATATAGAGGAAATTCAGAACACAATTGTTTTACTTCCGTCTTTACTTCCTGGCGGACTGACTCATCGTCAATGTTCATAAGTACCCGGTCGATCAGAGCTACGATGCGGCGCATCTCATCGACTCCCATCCCTCTCGTCGTTACCGCTGGTGTGCCAATTCGGATTCCACTTGTAATAAAAGGACTCCGTTCGTCAAAGGGAACCATGTTTTTATTCACCGTGATTCCCGCTGCTTCTAATGCCTTCTCCGCCGCTTTACCGGTGATATTTTTATTGGTGAGATCAATGAGGACTAAATGGGTATCAGTTCCACCGGATACGAGTTGATAATCTAAAGATAGAAAAGCATCGGCCAAGGCTTTGGCATTCTTCACGACCTGTTCTGCGTAGGTTTTGAAGGTCGGTTGGAGTGCCTCTCCGAAAGCTACCGCTTTGGCTGCTATAATATGCATTAAGGGGCCGCCTTGTACTCCTGGCATCACGGCGGAATCCAACAATTCAGAAAGGTTTTTGACGCGCCCCGACTTGGGAGCTACGATTCCCCAAGGATTTTCCCGGTCCGTACCCATCATAATAAGACCACCCCGGGGTCCGCGTAATGTCTTATGAGTAGTGGAGGTAACCACGTCACAGTAAGGCATGGGAGAAGGATGTAATCCCGTGGCTACCAACCCGGCAGGATGAGCGATATCGGCCATGAGGAAAGCACCTACTTCGTCGGCAATCTCTCGAAACTGCTCAAATTCAATAAACCTAGGATAGGCACTCCCGCCGCAAATGATGAGTTTCGGACTGTGTTCCCGGGCCAATTGACGTAATTCGGCAAAATCCACCCTGCCCGTTTCCCGGTGTACGTGATAAGGAACAATTTTGTACAGTTTTCCTGAAAAATTCACCGGGCTACCATGGGTCAAATGTCCCCCGTGAGCCAGATCCAACCCCATGATGGTATCACCAGGCTTCACAAACGTCATGAGGGCCGCCATATTAGCCTGGGAACCGGAGTGCGGCTGGACGTTCACGTATTCTGCGTTAAAAAGCTTCTTCGCTCTATCCCGGTGTTTGCCGGCACCGTGAACGGCAACGGCTCGCTCACCACGCGCGTGACGACCGCGGTCGGCGACTCGGCACTGGCGAGGATCGTCGAGTTGGTCCGCCGCCCCCAGGAATCGAAGCCCGAAGGGCCGCGGCTGGCCGATCGGGTGGTGGCCTGGTCCCCCCCCCCCCCGCC
>CAZBEL010000221.1:0-3463 GCA_964490885.1 uncultured bacterium | reverse complement strand
AAACATTGACACGAACACCTAAACCTATAAAAAAACTTTATTACTCCATTGGGGAAGTGAGCCGCATGCTGGATCTCAAACCCTACGTTTTGCGGTATTGGGAAACTGAATTCTCCCAACTGTCCCCACCAAAGAACAAGGCTGGCAATCGTATCTATCGACAAAAAGAAGTCGACTTACTACGGCACATTAAAGAATTACTTTATGAACGGAAGTATACCATCGAAGGAGCCCGACGACAGTTAGCCGAGGAACAAACTACCCAAGAGCCAGCAGTAGAAGAAGTGGCCACTCCAACGCAAAACATCCCAAAAGTGGATCGAAGCTTACTTCTAAAGGTTCGACAGGAACTGGAAACCCTTCTAGATGCTGTCCGTACTGGTTAAACAAGGGTGTCTAATCCCTCTTACTCGGAATAGTACTTTCAGATTAAATTAAAACATTATACGGTTTAAGATTTGCAACAATGCGGAGCGTGGCGTAGCCCGGCAGCGCACCTGAATGGGGTTCAGGGGGTCGCGGGTTCAAATCCCGCCGCTCCGACTAACGAAAAGAGCTTAGTGCAGAGAATTATTCATGGCCTAAGCTCTTTTTTATTACATGTATTATTAGTCACTGTGTATAGTAAATAGATCCTTCAAAAACAGGGATGCCGATAAATGTGCTTGGACTTTATCTCACTACGCAGAGCTTTACTTTTTAACTACGGTCTTTTTCGTTACCGAGAGAAGCCTCCCGGTCAAATTGAAGAAACGGCATTGACCTATCCGGGGTTAGAGGGTGAATCCGTTCCAGCCCGACAATACCAACCGAAGCGAAAGCCCATCGGTAGTATGATTATTTATCCCGGTGCGTCACCGTACGCCGAAGAACATCCAGCCATGAAAAACCTGGCAAGAAGTCTTGCCCGCACGGGATTTTTCGTATTCACTCCCCGCATTCCCCCTTTAAAGCAACTCCATATCAATGAGGAAGAACTTTTAAAGTGGATGGGACATATTTATCAATGGGTTACGAACATTCCTCATGTTGATTCCAACACCATCAGCCTCATTGGATTAAGCTTTGGTGGGGCGTTGGTTCTTCAGGCAGTCCTGCAACCAGAGTTCAAAAATCCAGCACCACGATCTATTCTTGTGTATGGGACTTATTACAATCTACAAGAAGCCTTGGAATTTTTGGTTTCAGGTGAGTTTGTTGTCGAAGGAAAACAGATCCGTATTAACCCTGATCGATGGGGATTGGTTGTATTTCTGTACAATTATTTACCCAAAGTAGATGTAGGTTACTCCACGAGTCGCTTGCAAGCATTACTGAATTACGCAGTGCAGCCCAACGTTACTCTTCAACTTGAGGATTTAAAGGATCTATCTCCGCAAGAAGAAGAGTTAGCTCTAGGACTGTTTTTCTCCCAATCAACTGCTGAGTTGAAACGGGTTATGAACTGTATATATGACCAATACCGGGACGAATTCGAAGCGCGTTCGCCTAAAAGCTGGTGCCACCGTGTCACCCATCGAGTCTATGTTGTGCATGGATCCCGAGATACCATGTGTCCCTACACTGAGTCGATAAAACTCGCTCAGCAATTACCCAATAGTTCACTCTTGATTTCTCATCTCCACGAACACAGAGAAATGACTACCGGACACGGTATATTTTTTATGACCCGTGAAATTGGGAAACTCGTTCGTTATCTGTATTTCCTCTTTAAAGAACACGCTCGTTAAAATGTCATCGCCGTAATAAGCGGCGAGCCTTCTTTAACATGATCTTACCATTGGTATTGTTTGGATTTAACTCTAAGGATTTTTTGTAGTTGAAGATAGCTTTTTCACGATCGCCTTTGACCAGGTAGGCTTCTCCCAGGCTGTCGTATGTGTTGAAAGCAGTTGGGTAAGCATCCACATTTAACTGGAAGATGGCGATGGCATCGTCCACGTTTACTTTTCGCAAGAGATAATACCCTAATGTATTAAGCTCCCGTTCCTCAAAGTTATATTGTTCACTTGCTGTATTTTTCAAGTTGTAGTAGAGTTCAATTGCCGAGGGCATTCCGTATTTTCTATAGTGTCGATGTAGGGTGTCCGCGATTGAGGGAAGCGCCAATTGAAAGGGTTGCTCATAAAGGATGTTTCGCAGAGCAACATTCATATCGGTATGGTTAATGGGCATCTGGTTACCCAGAATAATGACCGTATGGCGTTGGTCCACGTAACGAGCAATACGGGAGTTGAAACCGTGGATTCCCCCGGTATGACTTACCATAGTCACCCGACTGCTATCGGGTAATTCAACCTCATAAACGCCTAAACCATAGGCATAATTGTTCAAGTAAGGTGTCATCATTTTCTCAAGGTATTCGGAAGGGAGAAGTTGATCGGTGTATAGTGCCTGATCCCAGCGGAAAAGGTCATCGACAGTGGAGTAAAGGGCACCAGCGGCGCCAACAGAAGACATATCGAAGTAGTTGGCGTTCTGATAGTCACCATAATTGTAGTCGTAACCAGCAGCACGGTATGGTAAGATGGTTTTGTTCTGATCGTAACCCGTGTTAGTGAGCCCTAAGGGTTTTAGGATGCGTTCCTGCAGCAAAGTTTCGTAATCTTTGCCTGTGACTTCTTCAATAATGGCCCCTAGAATAACATAGCCAGAATTGCAGTAGTCAAATTGAGTCCCTGGTTTGAACTCTAGTCGTCCGCTACAATACTTTTTTACCAGGGTTTTTAGATCAAACTGTAAGCGGGTCTCGTAGTCCCAAAAATATGGATCGTCGGTGAGATCAGGAATTCCTGACGTGTGAGTCAATAAGTGGTGGATCGTGATACGCCGCCCGGTATCTTTGCGATAATAGGGAAGGTAGTCTGTAATTCTACCTGTTAGAGATAAACGTCCCTCGGACACTAACTGAAGGATGAGCATAGCGGTGAACTGTTTACTAATGGAAGCAATGCGATATTTTGCTTCCGGTCTATTAGGGATATTCCACTCCCTGTTAGCCCAACCATAACTCTTACGATAGATTACTTGTCCAGCTTCTGCTACTAAAACCGTCCCGCTAAACTGATGCGTCTCGTAATACGACCGTACAACGGCATCGATGTCTTCCACTTTCCCTGCAAATAAAACCGATAAATTCAGCAAAATCACCAATATCCATTTAACGTCTCGCTTCCAGATTTGGTCTTTAATAGAAATAGAAGTACTGTTTAATATTGTTTGGAACATAGTGGCTCCTTGTTGATGGGAAGGAATTCTGTGGTTTTCGCACTTTTGCTGGAGGGCATTTTTTTCACCGGTGAAGTTACAAAACCTACTCAGGTTTTTAGAATACTCCTTAGATTCCGTCCCTATTATGGCCAGGAAACGTTCTCCAGATAAAGAAACCGCCATTCGTCAATTTGAGGAGCATGTCTCCCGGGGCAAAGTAGCGTTTTTCCGAAGTTATGGGATGGACTTTGTC
>CAZBEL010000220.1:0-3473 GCA_964490885.1 uncultured bacterium | reverse complement strand
CGCCTGATGGGCTCGGGGGATATACCTTTCAGCTGTGCGTGAAGCACCTAAAAGGGCCCCATGATTTTCAGGAAAGTAGACTTGAAATCCTAACGCCCTAAGTAACTCTGCCGGACCGGCACTGGTACACCACGCCACCGGGGATACTAACCCCTGATAGTAGTCTTGCATTAAATCTTTTAATAGCTCTTGGGAGCGTAGTCTTACCATGATTACTCCAAATGGATAATGTAAACGGGGTCGGGCAAAGGTTCTTCCATGCCATAAAGATTCTCGATATTGGCTTTAAAAACCTTCCCCACAACGTTGGGAGCCAATTTCATGGAGGGGGTCAATTCTTCGTTCTCGATACTCAACTCGTAATCAATGAGCATGGCCGCTTTCAGCCGGGCGTACTTTTCGTCAATAGCATGGTTAATTTCTCCCAGGCAATTCTTTAAACACTGGGCAAATTCCTCCATGTGCCGGGGACATTTACACCCTACCTTTAACCGGGATTCATCAGTGACTTTGGAAAACATGGTCTTATTGGGAAACAGGAGGGTTACAGGATAATCTTTCCCACTACCAGCAACAAAAGCGTGGGAAAGATAGGTGCAATCTTTAACGATCAAATTTTCAATCTCGGTGGGGATTACCTTTTCGGCGTTACTCAACTTGAAAATACGGTCCTTGCGTGAAATCAGACATAGACCAGTGGAGGTAAAGGCCCCTACATCCCCGGTGGCGAACCAACCGTCGGGACTCAAAACGTCCTTCGTCGCTTCTGGATTACGGAAATAACCTTTCATGACGTTCGGACCTTTGACTAAAATTTCACCATCTTCCCCAAGAGCAAGGGTCACACCGGGAATCGGTTTGCCGACGATACCCGCTTGTCGCGGAAGACTGGGATCTGTTACCGTACAACAGGGAGATGTCTCGGTAAGACCCCATCCTTCATAGACGGGGATATTCCTCGATTCGAACATATCAGAGATAGACTTGGGTAAGGGGGCCGCGGCTGTGAAAATAAACCGTAATTCGTCATGAAAAATGACCTTTTCCAGTTCTGGTTCCTGTAACATGCGGGTAGTGATTTCCTGGTAAATCCGAGGTACACTAAAGAAGACGGTAGGTCGCACCTGTTTCCAATTTTCCAGGAGCAGATCAATATCCTTGCCAAAACCGTGTTCCAGCGAGAGGACGGCACCGTTTACCAGGGCGGCATATTTCTCGAAAATGCCGCCAAAACTGTGGTGCCAGGGTAAATAAGACAGAAACCGGTCTTTAGCACTCAACTGCCATAGGACCTTCATGGCGGCCTGTTGGGAAAGGATATTTCCGTGAGTGAGCTGAACCAATTTAGGTTTCCCCATAGTGCCCGATGTGTACATCATGAGGGTAACCGAATCGGCAGGTACCTCTGTTCCCGCTATCGCTTCCCCTACTGGTTCATGGCAAAGAAGCTGAGAAAAAGAAGACACATTAGCAACCTCATCCTCAAGGGGATCGAAGTGAATTATCCTCTGATAAGTCTTTGGGTGGGGAATTTTAGCAAACTGTTCCTGATCAGCCACTACTACGAAGCTAGGATCACAAAAATGCACTAATGCAGCAGCCCGGTTAGGAGGATATCCCGCAAAGATAGGAACAACGACACCCCCCATGGCCATAATGGCTAATTCCAATTCCAACATTTCTTGCCGGTTCCTGGAAAGAATCGCCACCCGGTCCCCTGTTTGAAACCCCCGATCTCGGAAATAACCCTGTATGGCGACGACATCCTTTCGGAACTGATTCCAGGACAAGGGACGAAATCGATTTTCATGTACTTCCTGATAAATGGGGTGGTCCTGAAAGCGCTCCACATTGGTATTGAGCATAGTAGCAAGGTTGGGAGCGTAACCAGGAAGTGGAAGTTCACATTCCAGGATGGGATCAGGTTTCACGCATTTGCCTCCAGGAGTTTAAAATGGCGATAACCACCCCACAGGGCCGCACCAATAGCGCCAGCAGCATATCCATTTTCGGTAGTAAAAACTTCGAGTCCCAAGTTGCGCTCGTGAATAAGCTCACGAATGGCTACGAGGAGTCCTTCATCCTGGGCCATGCCACCGGTGAGGGCCACGGGGGATTCGGCTCTTAATTTGCTAAGCAATTTAATCACTCGCCGAGCAATGGAAAGATGAATCCCTTTGATAATATCTGGGGTGGGTATTCCTTGCGATACCATATTGATTACGTCCGTCTCAGCTAAAACCGCACAAATACCACTAGTTTTAGCCGGTTTAGTGCTCTGGAGTGACAGGGGACCCACTTCATCAATGGTGACACCCAAATAACGGGTAATATTCTCTAAAAATTGTCCAGAACCGGAAGCGCATTGACCCGTCATGGCATAATTTTTTACCCTCGCACCCACATCCAGGGACATGACCCGGCAGAACAAGGCCCCTAAATCCACCACTGTCCGTACCTCAGGATGATAGTGGTAGGCCCCCCGGGTGTGGGTTGTCATGCTGTAAAAGTGTCCCCTTTTCTTGCGCACTAATTCTCCCTCTCCTGTGGAAGCCACATATACCAAGTCACTATATTCAAGAGAATGTTGTTTTAGAACATAGGCAACTGTTTTGTCAATAACTTCTGTGGGATTGCGTTTCCGAATCTTCTCGTTCACCAGTGTTAAAACCTTAGGGGAATCAGCATATTCCACTAAAGCAACTTTAATGAAGCTGCTGCCCACATCGATGCCCATGGTGAGAGGAGCACTCATTGACGCTGAGCACTAAACAGGGCAGCTCCCAGAGCGCCCATAAAAATTGAATCAGGGTGAATGTTAATAGTCACCTTTCCATAACTCTGGGTCACCATCTGGCTCACGTATTTAATAACCGCAGGATTCCGGGCCACGCCTCCCGTGAATGTAAATTCATTTCGTACCCCACCAGAGCGGGCCAGGAGGGCAAAGGCTCGTTGCACAATTGCCTGATGCAAGCCAGCCAAGATGTTTTCCTTTTTCTCCCCCAAATTTAAATATTCACGTAATTCGGCTCCGGCGAAAACCGTACAGGTGCTACAAATATTCGTTTCATAATCGGCGTTTAGTGCAATGGGGCCCAATTCACTGACGCTCACATTCATTTCATCGGCAATATAGCCTAAATAGCGTCCGCACCCGGCAGCACAGCGATCATTCATCTGGAAACTAGTCACCATACCGTGTTCGTCGACCTGGATGGCCTTTGTATCCTGGCCGCCAATATCTAAAACGGTGCGTGTTTTAGGAAAATTAGCGTGGGCACCCATCGCATGGCAGAGGATTTCGGATTTAATATGTTTTTGTTCGAACGGTAGGAGTTGGCGACCGTAACCAGTACCGATGTAATCGGTGGGTTCCAGGGAGAATTGGGATATAGATTTAAGGTGTTTACGCAGCGGTTCATGGACAGAAACAAACGTCTCCGGGAGTAGATCTAGGGCTGCCTCCATTA
>CAZBEL010000219.1:0-3483 GCA_964490885.1 uncultured bacterium | reverse complement strand
TCTGATCCATTGACCGGGGATCAGGTCATTGGATTAGAGGGTTTAGTAGGGTTGACCAATCTCATTAGCGGCGAAAGTGTTACCATTGCGGAGGGATTTACGGGAATGTCCGCTCTGGATGGAGGGATCGAAATTAGTGAGACCGATCCGAATACTATTCCGGAAGATCCCGGGGAGGCGGGTGAAAAAAGCAGCACGATCCTGCGTATTGAGTTAGAAAATCCGGACGGTGAGCACAAAACCTTATTGATTGAAATTCAATAAGGCCCTTATTCCCCACAAATTCTTTGGATAACTATGCCGGTGAAACGTGATTTACCAGGCTTTCTTTTACCCCTAATATTTACCCTCAGTTTTACCGCTAATACTCTCCTGGCCGATGGTCCCTTGCTTTATCACCAACCTCCCGGGGATGCCCGGGTGGGTCAGGATGTAGGGATTACGGCCACTCTTTTTTCCACTGTACCCGTTCGCGAGGCGTTGCTTTATTACCGTTTACCAGGTTCTGTGAGCTATCTGGAAATTCCCCTGAAGTTTACCCAGGGATCATGGATCGGTGTTATTCCTGGCTCTTATTTAACCCAATCTGCAGTGGAATACGCACTCATTTTTCAATTAGAAGATGGCGGTATAGTGGCTTTTCCCCAAGAAGATCCTCTCCGGGAACCCTATTATCTCTCGTTGAAACCCACACTTAAGAAACCTGACGAGTTCGTGAGGAAACCTACCCCCCAAGGGGTCCAGTACGTCCTTTCCGACATCATGATTCTCTCTCCTGATCCCGGTGCCCTGATTAACCCCAAAGAAGTGGTCATTGCCGCATCTATCTTTGCCGCCCAGGATATTGATACAACAACGATTCGTCTGAATCTGGACGGAAGAAACATTACCTCGCAAACGACTATCGGTGGCGGTATTATCACTTATGTTCCTGATAAAATTGAACGTGGTCCCCATTCCGTTAAAATAGAAATGAAGACAAATCAGGGTGTGCCAGTGAAACCAGTTTCGTGGTCTTTTCATGTCGTGGGTGTGGGGTTGGATTTATTGAAGAATGTGGAGTATAACGGGAATCTCCAAACCCGCCTGTCCACAGAAGCGGTAGGGGGAACCGTGCGAAATGTGGCCGAGCTAACTGGGACTGTGAATGGAGGTCTTTCCTGGGCTTCCATGCGGGGGTTTGTACGGCGTACTACGCGAGAATCCCCTTACTTACAGCCCTACAACCGCCTTTCTTTGAAACTCCAGTTAGGTGACTATCTTACCCTAGATATAGGGGACTTCAATCCCAATGTCTCTCCCTTTACTCTGAGTGGTAAACGGGTTAGAGGGCTTGGTGTGGATATTGACTTGGATTGGTTCAAGGTCCAGGTGATCCAGGGAGAGCTCAATCGTGCTGTACAGCAGAATAATCGGGTAAATGGGGGCATAAGACTACTCACTGAAAATACTTCTCGGGATACGACAAATCGTTTTACGTTCATCCTGGATCGCACAGGCTACACTTTTAAACGGGATTTATACTTTTATCGTTTGGCAGCTGGCATAAAAACGTACGAGTTCGGACTGCATCTATTAAAGGCTAAGGACGATATTACCAGCGTGGAACATTACCTTAATAAAGCACAGTTTTCCATAGATAGTACGGCATTCGCAGGGGCCGATCCCATTATCCCCCTGGGGGATTATACTTATTCACAATTCACTAGTCAACTGGAAGGTACGGGGAGTAAAGTGGTATTCCCATCCGATAAATGGGGTGGGAATAGTCCCGAAGATAATCTCATTATTGGGTTTGATTTCGGTTCCCAGTTCGACAAAGAACGGATGGAGTTTACGTTCACCTGGAATTTGAGTTTGTACAATCGTGACATCTGGGAAGGTGCCATGTCGCGGGCCGAAATGGACACGGCGTTAGATGACAGTTTGGACGGTCTCATTGGTGTTCAATACGACGAGAATGGTTTAGTGACTGGGGATTCAAAAGGAATCGACACCAGTCAGATCTTTGATCCCCTGGCTTACGAAAAACTATTCACCATGAATATTAATATGTCCCCCCTGGTTCCCATTGACATTACTACGTTCAATAAACATCCAAT
The DNA here is from genome assembly GCA_964490885.1 of uncultured bacterium. GTDB lineage: Bacteria > Fidelibacterota > Marinisomatia > Marinisomatales > TCS56 > CAZBEL01. Next base: position 1,381 of record CAZBEL010000219.1, on the reverse strand, counting down.
TGCCACCATCATTAACATGCCGTCGTCAGCGTTTCAGCTAAAATTGACGGGCAATTATCGGTTGAATAAGTATACAGTAGAATATCGTCAGGTGGGAAGCGAGTTTGTTTCTCTCGCTAATCCCTACCTTACAAATAATACCCGGGAGTTCATCATTGGGGATCGTATGAGCCTTTTAGATAATAAACTATTTGTGAATATTTCGTTTAACCACCGGGACAATCGAATTTTAAAATCGGTGATAGACCCCTTAAATACGAACACTTTTTCAGGTAGCGTGTCGTTGATTCCAGGGCCGGGTTCGCCCACTTTCGTGGTGAATTTTCAATCTATTGGCAAGTCGAACGGAAAAACAGACTTGGAACTGGTGGGCGGTGTATTAACCGATCAACGGGAGGATTCACGCACCTTAAACTCCATGATCTCGGTAACCTATCCCTTAGAATTCTATCACATGACCCATAACTTGGTTCTCAATTTCAACACCGTTCGTAACCAGGATAACCTGGCTAGCGAACGTCGCCGGGATTATTTTTTCCAGAAGACAGATGTCAGGACCTATTCCATTACCCTTTCTTCCAAGTATACCTTTCCCTTGCGTACTATGATCAACCTAAGTAATACGGAATTGACGGTTCCCATTATGGGAACTGGTAGTGATCCCATCCTCTCAAAAATTGTATGGACAACTTTGAGTATACGTGGTCAGTATGCGTTATTGGAGAATCGTCTAAAAACAGCTGGCGGGCTGAATATTATTAATAATCGGGGAGCTACGGATATTTCCCTGTATGGATTGACGGCCGGCGTGGATTATAAAATTCAGGATCAAATGGCCCTGGCCCTTAATGGGGATATTCAAATTGTTCACAATCGTAGTACTAAGCAATTGGATTTAAATACTTCCGGATTACTATTCACTTTTCGCTATAACTTCTAACAAGCATGGAAGGTCTCATTAAATTTTTCAAAGCGCGCTGGGTAGGGTTAGCCCTGACGCTGGGTTCGGTCATTGCGGTTTCCCTAGCGCATTGGTTGGGCGTATTTGATATTCTTGAATTAAAGTCTTACGATTACCGGTTTCATGCCATCCGCGGACCGCTCACTGGTTGGACGGCGCGCGACTCTACTTACATCAAGATGGGAACGGATGTCGTCTTAGTAGAAGTGGATGACGAAGCCTACCGCTTGATCCCAGAAGAGTGGCCTTATCCTCGAGGGGAGATTTGGGGGAGGGTCGTGCGGAACCTTTACAAAGCAGGGGCGAAAGTTATCGCTTTCGATATTCAGTTTGACGCTCCTGACCGACGCTCCGAGTACTTACTGGACTTTGCTGAAAAGGTAAGGTCGGAAGAGGTTCGGGATTTGATACCCCGTCATG
>CAZBEL010000218.1:0-3487 GCA_964490885.1 uncultured bacterium | reverse complement strand
ATGGCTGCTAACAGATCGGCTGCGGCATTATTAATGAGAGGATAAGAATACCAACCTGGCGAGAAAGAAGAAGATTCATTGCGATATAAATAGGCTTCGGAAGAACTGGAGCCGGCATTGATTTCACTATGCAGTGTGGAAGGACTGGCCGTGAGGGGATCCACTGATACGGCGGTGGCACTCCAGTATGGCCAGTTGGTATTGTTTACGTAATAATTAAAAATAATCGAGTCAATGCTAACATTTGCGGACAGACCCAGCACGGAAAACCGAATCCAACCCGACTCCCGACTGGTGGTAGCACCACCGTGAGCCTGGATCAGGCTGGTCTGAATCAAGCTGGAACCGTCGGTGGTTCCCGTATGGTAATCAGCTGAATTAGGGGTGGCAGGAAAAGGGTTGGCCCCAGAGACACCGAAAGGTGGCTCCCAGTACAGGTAGTTCCGTGTATCCCCAGAAACAATGGAAAACGCCCGGGGCGGACAATAATTATCCACCGAAGGTACATCCACCATAAAAGACACCGTATCGTGGACGATCGGGGTAAAACTGTTACCATTAGGGTCCACCGCTTCTAAATTGAGGAAATGTTGTCCGTCTATGAGATTGGAAATAGTGAAAGGAGAAGTAACGATCGAATCTGCTACTAAGGTGTTGTCTAAATAGGCCTTAAGGTAACCATCACAATCATTGCAACCAGGTGTACCCAGGGTGAAAAAAGAGGCAATATCAAAGGTAACTGCTACTGAATCTGTATCGATAATTGCCCCGGTATAAGGATAGGTAATTTGGACAACTTCGTCTCGGTTTACCTGGGAAAACAAACCCACGGGAAATACAAGTAAGACGAAGATCGTTTTCGATAGTTTTCCGAACAACATGGATACCTCCTAGTTAGACAACGATATTATTGAACCAATTTAAGTACGGTGTCGAGAAATGTCGTAGAGGAATTTACTGAATCACCGATGATTATCAATCATTTTTACACGGGAATCTACCTTCTCACCACGCTGTGGTGGATCGTACCTAACCTAATTTTTTATGTTCATACGCGGTCACTTTATGAAAATCAATTTCCTCGATTTAAGTGTCCCCTCTCGGTCCACAAGGATCAGGTACAGACCCGACGCATAATCACCCTGGATTGTAATACGATGTCTGCCTGCCACTAATTTCCCACTGAATAGTACTTTCACCAAGCGCCCTTGTAAATCGTAGAGTAAGATGTCCGTCGCACCAGGCGAACCTAAATCTAGTTCAAACTGGCTAATCCCATTGGTAGGATTAGGATAAGGATACCCTAACGAAAAATTTTCAGGTTGGTACTCATTACGGAGAAGAACTCCCATAGTTGTCGAATCCTGAAAATATTGAAGTCCACCAGAAAGGGAACCTACCACAAAGGTTTCAGGGCCATCAATGCCCCATTGATGGATAGCGGGTGTAATTCGTTCACCACTCCACGGAAACCCTGAAAGCAACTCTACATCCAATTGTTCATTCGGTGTGGATATATACATAATCCGGTACAATTTTCCCTCACCGTTCCCAGCGATAATGGTTCCGTCGACAGCCACGGTAGGAGCTGCCTCTACCCCAATATTAACAGATATGCTGTCTGTAGGATCAAAATAAGGGTTTGAGGAAGACCCCTGGTTTAAAAAGACAATCACTTGCCCATCGCGGCTTCCCACTACAAAATCATCGTCACCATCCTGGTCTACATCTCCAAAACTGGGACAGGCTCGTCCAGAAAGATCAAGGCCTAAGAAATCGGATCCTGACACCCATTGAGGATCTTGCGCCGTCCCCACATTTTCGTATACTAAAATACGTCCGTTGAATTCCCCAACAGTAGCGTCTAAATCACCATCTCCGTCAATATCGAAAAAAGCGGGTGCCAGAGAGGAACCTAAATCACCTCCTAACAAGGCCGAGTCCGCTAAGACCAACACTGGATTGAGATCATTGCCATCGTTTCGAAAATAGAATATCTGCCCGGACCATGAAGGGTTTTGGGCATTAAAATCTGTCCCCACTAACAGGTCACGGTCCCCGTCAGCGTCTAAGTCGGCAAAGGTGGGATGACTCCCGGCAATGAGATCGAGCCCCGGTAATAACCGATCGGTAACCAAGGTAAAATACCACATTTCAGGAGAACCATCATTCCTCAGAAAATACAGGTTGACCCCGTAGTCGATACCATAAGCTCCCGAAAGGACACCCACGATCAAATCTCCATCTCCATCACCGTCTAAATCGGCCACTCTTGGAGCATTAAACCCTGCTGTCTGGAAGCCCACCTCCGTCGGGAAATTATTCAGACGTAAGGTGTCTGCAAAATCAGGCGTGGTGGCATCGCCATAATTCTCTAGATAAAAGAGCCCTGGCTGGTAAAAATCGCCCCAAATAAGGTCCTGATCTCCATCGTTATCCAGGTCGTAAAATTCCAGCACGCTAGAACCATGACGCAGTCCCGGTACCCAGACGATGCGGATTTCCTCAAAATAGTTGGTAATAAACTCAAATTGCGGAAGCCCGTTGGAAAATCCTACTCCCCTGTAATAAGTAACCTGGCCAGAAAGGGCACCCACGAAGAGATCCATCCAGCCATCGGCATTAATATCCGTAATAGTGGGAACCACCACCTGCCCACCATTTACATTAGATCCTGAGATCGTCTGGAGTTGACTCGTCTCCAGGTTCATGGTACCGTTCTGGTTACTCCAATAACTCACCCGGTCAGTACCCGGCGTTTGGGACAATAAATCATAATCTCCGTCGTTGTCAAAATCGTAAAAAGAAAACCAAACCCCGACATTCACATCTAAGAAATTTTTAGTTACCAACTCAAAAACAGGTATTCCCTCCACCCACTCGTTGGCTGGGGTGGTATTACGCCAGTACTGGAGACGTCCATCCCGGTCATTTATAATCAGGTCCAATAAACCATCACCGTCCCAATCGAGGAAATGGGGATCAGGGCGGTTCAAACCACCTGTAAAAGGTTGCACTAGGGTATCACCTTCCAGGACAACGGGGAAGGGGTCTACCACGCGGACATATGTTTGGGCCGGAGTGCTTGTCCACCAAAACAGTAGACTTAGCCCCCCGATGGTTATCCCTAAGCGATTAGCCAGAAACAACCGTAGCAGTAGCGGAAAGGGCGTCGATGGTATAGATTTCCATCTCGGAGATCAGATCATCCAAACCGGCACCCCGCAGAACGAAGGGCGGGAATGCCCGGAATCGCAAACGGGCTGTTAATTGCCACGCTCCGGTGAGGCTCGTCGGAACAGGAATCGTATAATGCACCATGCGGGCCCCACCCACCGGTAGAGCATTGTCCGTCATCCGAACCATTTCTTCTACGGAAAGGGCATTTAAGCCCGAGTCCCCCGCCGCATTGTAGAGGACAGAATTGAATAACTTAAGCTGCGGGTCCAAAAGGCGTTGTGGATCGATGTGGAAATCGTTCAAATCT
>CAZBEL010000217.1:0-3526 GCA_964490885.1 uncultured bacterium | reverse complement strand
AATTATGCTGTTTTATCCGGTTCTATTTCAAGGGAAAACGTTTGGTTCGCCTGATTCCATTAATCCTCAGGCATCGGGAATGGCTTTGAATCGAGCCTGGGATGAAACTGGCGAATTTCCCCTCTGGCAGCCGTGGATCTTCTGTGGTATGCCCACTGCGGAAGCATTCACCTTCATTAGTCAACTTTACTTTCCTTCTCATATTCTGCGATATCTCTTCCTCACGGGTATTTTAGGGCAACTATTTCATCTATTGTTAGCAGGTCTAGGAGGGGTGGTTCTATTAAGACAGTTAAATGTATCCCGGTTACCAGCGATTCTAGGAGGAAGCGCCTTCATGTTAATGCCTTACATGATTACTATGTTGGTCTTTGGCCACGGTAGCCAAATGATGACCGCTGCATATCTCCCCTGGGTTATGTGGGCAGTGGTGCGTCTATTCCAAAAGCCCGATTTCTTACATATGGGACTCGTAGGATTACTTATGGGACTTCAGCTTCAGCGGGCCCATGCTCAAATTGCGTATTATACCTGGATGTTGGTAGGGGCCTATGTTCTCTTTCAACTTCTACTTACATTGCGCACATCGGAGCAACGCTCTAATATATACCGGGGAACTGCTTATTTCGCTGGGGCGGCCCTTTTAGCCATTGGGTTGGCTTTGGTGATTTATCTTCCTTCCATTGGCTACACTCCGTATTCGGTTCGCGGAGCCGGTGCCACCGGTGGAGCCGCCTACGATTACGCCACTGCTTGGTCCTTCCATCCCTTAGAAATGGCCACCTTTCTTATTCCTTCAGCCTTCGGCTTTGGCGGTCAGACTTATTGGGGATTTATGCCTTTTACTGACTATCCAAATTATATGGGGATCATTATCCTGGCCCTAGCTATCATAGGATTAGTCTTTCGCTGGAACGATTTAGCAGCTTTTTTCTTAACCACATCCTTGTTGGCATTAACGATCTCATTTGGCAAGCACATGAGTTTTGTGTATGACATTGTCTATGTCGTATTTCCCTATTTCAACAAATTTCGTGTCCCGGCCATGATCCTCATTTTATTACAATTCAATGTTACTGTGCTGGCGGCCTTTGGGTTGGATGCCCTTCTTAAATTGAAATACGATAAGGTACCACGCTGGCTGTTGATCCTAGCTATGGGGATCGGTCTTTGGGTTTTGATACTGGTTTTTGGACAGGGGAGTTTACGCGCTACACTCTTCAACCATTTCTCTCCACCCCGAACCCAGGATCCCCGAATAGCACAGGCGATTAATAATCTCCGTTGGCAGAGTTGGTATCGCGATGCCTGGGTTGCAAGTCTTTTTCTCGGAGCTTTTGTAGGAGGGATGTGGTTTTGGTTTCAGAGGAAGCTGACGAAGACCGTGTTCTTCTCCGGAATCATCGTTTTAGCTCTCCTGGATTTAGGGATCGTTGACCAGAAAATCATTCAACCTAAACCGCGCTCCGGGCGCGCCTCACAACTCTTTAGTAAATCCGCACTGCAACGTCAATTCCAAACTGATGAAACTATGCGTTATCTCACTTCGGCCGAACCGAAACCGTACCGGATTTATCCTCTGGGATCCTTGTTCGGCGAACCGCGGTTCAAAGCTTTCGGGATTGAGTCTGTGGGAGGCTACCATCCGGCCAAACTTCAGGTTTTTAATCAATTTCTGAGCAAAACTGGGAATGCCGGTACGCTACCTCTCATGCGTATGTTGAATGTTCATTATATTGTAAGCCCGCAAGAGATCAGTCATCCGGAGTTGATTCTACAAAAACATGGGCCTTTCGTGACGAGTCGTGGTACAATGGATATCTATGTTTACGAACTGAAGAATTATTTATCCCGAGCCTGGTTCGTCTCCCGCGTACAGGCCTTGGAGAATGCTGAACTCGTATGGAATATGTTAAAGTCACCTTCCTTTGACCCGACTAAAGTAGCCTATTTGACGAATACAGAGAAAAAAGGAAAAAGAGATTATGTTATTGGCACCGTAGATACGATTACAACGTCACTGCATAAAGTCACGATCCACACTTCTGCTGACGAACCCGGATTTTTAGTGGTAAGTGAAGTGGACTATCCGTTGCGTTGGAAGGCCTTCGTGGATGGAACGCAGGTCCCTTATGAACAAGTAAACGGGGTTTTGCGTGGGTTAGAGGTGCCTGCTGGGGAGCATGTGGTGGAGTTTGTTTACGACAAATCCGCTTTCCACTTGGGATTGTACATTTCCTTGCTATCCCTGGGACTCTGTTTAGGATTCATCGGCTTTGGCCTTATTCTGAATCAACGGTCAAAATGAACTCCTATCGGTATACTGGAAATATCAAGGCTGGCCTGTTCGTGCTGGGGATTGCCCTGGTAGTGGGTCTCTTAATCTACAGTCAACACATCGTTTCCCGCTTACGGGAAGAAAACCGCGAAATCGTAAAACTTTATGCAGAGATCATCGCTAAGTCGGTGAGTGAAGAGAATGAAGCTAATCTGGGGTTTATTTTTGACGAGATTATTAAAAAGGTCCAATTTCCCATTATTTATTCTGACAATGATCAGACTCCCATCTATTTCCGCAATTTGGACACCACGTTAAGCCCTGAGGCTTTAACTCAGGTACGCCAGACCATGGATCAGCAAAATCCACCCATTCCTCTCTGGTTCGTCAATCCGGAAACCGGTGAAAAAGTGAATATTGGATTTTTGCACTATGGGGATTCGGATTTAATTCGACAGCTAACTTGTCTACCTTACTTAGAGATTGGGGCTGTAGCTCTGTTCATCTTTTTAGGTTTCATCGGTTTTACGGTGATCCGCAACAGTGAGAAACGTAGTATTTGGGTAGGTATGGCGCGGGAGACCGCCCATCAGTTAGCGACGCCTGTTTCAGCCCTCATGGGTTGGGTGAGTAGATTGCAGATCCATCCGGAGAAAAGTGCCCAGATCATCTCTGAAATGGAGTCAGATCTACAACGGTTGCAACAGGTAGGGGATCGCTTTAGTAAAATAGGGTCGGAAACTAGTTTTCAGGAGATTAACCTCTCCCAATTGGTTGAGGAAGTGATTTCCTATCTGCGCCGTCGTTTACCGTCGGATGGGGCAACCATCACAATTACCAATAATATCGATTCGGGAGTGACAATCAAAGCCAACGGGGTACTAATTTCTTGGGCTATCGAGAATGTGGTAAAAAACGGTATAGATGCCATGAGCAGCAGCCGTGGGACCATTGACATTACCCTCCACCAAGAACCACAGAAGGTCGTAATTCGTATCCGTGACTCGGGGTGTGGTGTTCCCCGGCGGGAATGGCGCAATATTTTCCGTCCTGGATATAGTACCAAAGAGCAAGGTTGGGGATTAGGACTTTCACTCACGCAACGTATTATCCGGGATATCCACCATGGCACCATTCGCATAGTGGAGTCTACCCCCGGTCAGGGCACCGTTTTCGAGATCACATTGCCCCAATAACAGCTACCTGACGTGCGCCTGGCCTTACTGAATTTTCTTTATTTCATCAATG
>CAZBEL010000216.1:0-3560 GCA_964490885.1 uncultured bacterium | reverse complement strand
TTTCTCACCGGGCCGATCCCCGGGGGAAAGGCCATCTGGTATCAGAAACACATGACCCACCACATCCTTCCCCACATGGATATGGAGTGGGCCCTGACCATGACCAACTGTTTTCTCATTCGAGACCCTCGGGAGGTCATCCTTTCCTATTTAAAGCAGATTGACCTTCCAACGGCGGAAGTCTTGGGATATGATCAACAACTTCGACTGTACGAGTTTTTATCGGCAAAATTAGAACAGAGGCCAATCATTATTGACGCCCGGGATGTTTTAGAGAATCCCGAGGGCATGTTGCGACTGCTCTGCCGAAAATTAGGGATCGAGTTTACCAGGCGCATGCTCAAATGGCCTCCGGGTCCCCGGGATAGCGATGGCGTTTGGGCCCCCTATTGGTACTATAATGTGCAGCAATCCACCAGTTTTTTACCCTATCGCCCGCCTAATGAACCTTTACCCGAGGAATACAATTCTTTGTATAATGAATGTCTACCTTGCTACGAGTCCCTTTACCAACGAAGATTAACGCTCGATAAACACAATGGAGATGAAACCACATGAGCCACGACCAAACCGCATTGGACACGAAAGCCATTGGGCTGGATTTAGGGCTTCGCTTAGGCCGCTTTTTCCTGGAAGCTGATGACCTGCACTACGGCTACTGGCCACCAGACCTGGAAGTGAAGGTCTCAAATTTTGCCCGTGCCCAGGAGCTTTACTCCCAATTCGTGCGTTCCCATTTTCCTGAGGGGGTGAAAACCATTCTGGACGTGGGGAGTGGCTCGGGCAATTTCGCCGAATCGTTGGTGGCAGAGGGGTTCCAGGTGGATTGTGTCTCGCCCAGCAACTATCTCAGTCAGCAGATCGAAGGACGCTTGCCTGCCGAAAGCCAGGTTTTCAGGACCACGTTTGAAAAATTAGAAACTGACAAGCAGTATGACTTGATCCTGTTCTGCGAGAGTTTTCAATATGTATCCTGTCGGCTGGCAATCGAAAAGTGCGCCAAGTTGTTAAGACCAAGGGGATATCTTCTCATTTGTGATTTCTTCAAAAAGACCGTGGGAGTGAAAAGCCCTTTAGGGGGTGGGCAGAAATTGTCCATATTTCAGGATGTGATGGAAGTGGCCCCTTTCATCAAGGTAAAGCAGATCGATATTACCGAGGAAACGGCACCGACTATGGATATCTTAGACCGTTTCCTGACAGAAGTGGCCGACCCTATTCGTACGGTAACCGGCAAGTATTTAGACACGCGTTACCCACGTTTTATGAAGTTACTTAAATGGAAATTTGCCAAACGGATTGAAAAATTGGACCGTGTTTATTTTAGTGGGCAATTGACCCGGGAGATGTTCATGAAGTTTAAACTTTACCAGTTGGTTTTATATCAGTTGCAGGAGTAACCCCTGGGGGGAGGGATTTGAGGGATGGAATAATGGAATAATGGATTAGTGGATGGATTGTTGGAGGAATGGTGTGCTTTTTTCCAATTCATTCACCTTATAAACACACAGTCTGTCATTCCGAATCCCGCTTCAGCGGGTGAGGAATCTACTTTTGCCTGTCATAGCCCATTAGTGAAAAGTCTTATAATATGGGCAAATACCAAAGCTCTTTAACAAACCTTTGTTAGAAGACTACCGACAACGTACAATAATCCTCAAACGTAGATCCCTCGGTCGTGCCTCCCTCGGGATGACAAAACCGTTTAGATGGAATGTTGGGATAATGGAAAAATGGATTAGTGGATTGATGGAAGTATGGGGCACATATTTCCGACGTATTCACCCTCGTAAGCTCACACCAAGTCTGTCGTACCGAATCCCCCGTCAGCGGGTGAGGAATCTACTTCTGTCTCCCATAGCCCATGTATGAAAAACCACGTAGCGTGAGTAAACAACCAAACTCAACAACAAGCATTGACCCTAGGACTAATGAGAAAGTACAATACCCTTTATGTGTTGCACCCTACGAACGACAAGCGATCCGACTATTATTACTCCTTTGTTTTTATTGATTTCACACAACGGAAACCTACCATTGGTGAGGCAAAGTCCCGGTAGGTGGCCGTTCGTGTGTACGTGTACTGCACTGGCGTCTTGAAACTACCGCCCCGAATAATCCTTACTTTAGTTGTCTTCAGGTCCATCCACTCCGGTTCGGTGCCATCCGCGGGATATTTAGCGTAAAAATCCCCGATCCATTCGAAAACATTGCCTCCCATGTCATAAAGTCCCAGGGAGTTGGGTTTTTTAAACCCCACATAAAAGGAATAATTCAGACTATTATAGACCGAACGGACATAATCGTCCACTTTTTGCCGATTATTCACACCAGGGAACAGTTCTTCTTTTCCGCCACTGCGAGCGGCATATTCCCACTCCCTCTCAGTTGGTAAACGGTAACCGTAGCATTCGCAGAAAGCCTTCGCTTCATCCCAAGTGAGATTCACTACAGCCCGGTCCCCGCGACCATGACCATCGTCTTCGGGCAGCGAGTAACCCTTGAGCGTAGCAAAGCGATCGTACTGGGCATAGGTAATCTCGTATTTAGAAATATAAAAGTCTGGCAAGGTGACTGTGTGGACGGGCAGTGCATCCTGATCCTTATGCTCGTAAAAGTCTCCCATAGAAAATGTACCTCCTGGAACGAGGACCATCTCCAGTTCCAAGAGTTTCGGTTGGGGACGTATGGAAAATGGGTTACAGTGAAAAGAGAACCAGGAAAGCGCCAATATAATGTAAAGTTTTTTCACCTAGACCCCCGAAACTGACCTTGTATAATAGCTCCTACTTTTCGGAAAACTTTACTTCTCCAGGGTCGTTTTTTGCGTCAGTTCAACTAACACACCTCCCGTACTGCGGGGATGGATAAACACCACCAGATGCCCTTCTGCACCTTTTGCTGGTACATCGTTAATGACCTGGATCTGGGCTTCCTTTAATTCCTGGATTGCCTCCTGAATATCCTCCACCTCTAAGCAGATGTGATGGATTCCCGGACCTCGCCGTTGAATGAACTTGGCCACGGAAGAGTCAGGGTAAAGGCTTTCTAAAAGTTCAATCTTGTCATTCCCTGCTTCATAAAAGGCCGTTTTAACGCCCTGTTTTTCTACTTCCTCTACGCCTGTGCAGGGTAGGTTTAGGATGTGTTCCCAAAAAGGTCCTCTTTGGGCTAACGATTCCACGGCAATCCCAATATGCTCTACACCAAGTATTTTCATTTTAATCCTTTTTCTGCTGAATCCTGTTCTTTCAAGGTTACCCCCAAGCCAGGGGATTCTGGTAGCCTTAACCATCCTTCGCTGATTTTCGCACCTTCGTAAGGATCGTTCGTAATGAGCAAATTCCCGTCCAGGTCGGCGTGGTCCACTAAGGGGGACAAGTGCGCCGCGGCGGTGATGCCCACGGAGGATTCCAACATGCAACCTAACATGATTTGGAGATCATTTTCTCGGGCCAGACGAATCATTTTTCGTGCTTCAAACAAGCTGCCACATTTCATGAGCTTGATGTTGATCCCGTGAAAGGCGTGGGCGATGTGTGGTATATCAGTGGCAGTTA
>CAZBEL010000215.1:0-3575 GCA_964490885.1 uncultured bacterium | reverse complement strand
CCAACCAACGACACATTTCCTCCGCCGTAGGGAAATCCCAACCTTCGTTGGCATCCACGCGGATAGGTTTATCCGTAAGCGCCCGAATCGAATTGATGATCTCCTGGTCATGATCTGTTCCTAACTTGACCTTCAGGATTTTATAGGGAGCTGCTTCTTCGATTTTTTGTTCTAAGAGGGCCGGGTCCCCCAAAGCGATGGTAAAGGAGGTTACCGGTGTCTTTACAGGATCGGCATCGAAATATTGGTAAAGTGGTTGTCCCTGTTTCTGCGTCCACCAGTCTAACAGGGCCATGCTGAAAGCCGCTTCCAGGGATTTAATGCCTTGCAAATGGGGGAAGATTTGCGCTTCCATTTCCTGGGGGCTATTCATGGTAGGCGGTAGTTGGATTCCCTGCTGTAAACAGGTCAGAATCCGTTCGCTGTTTTCCCCGTAGCGGGCGGAAGGGGCGGCTTCACCGCGACCTAAAATACCCTCATGTTCTATGTAGATAAATACGACAGTGTAATAGTCGTGCACACTCCGGGAAATCCCAAAAGGATGGGTGCAATGAATATCGTAAGTGGTGTAGCTCAGGTCCATTGTTTCAGGGCAGTTTCGATTGAGGTGAGTAATTCGCCGTCACCGAATCTAATTAAATCAGTAACGGGGATCCCCAGGGTTCGTTCCAATTCGCGAATCGTCCGTCGTGCTACCGGTTCAGAATCCTGCAGCGTTAATAAGTTCACTCCTAGAAAGCGGGAGGGTTTAAAGGGTTGCATCAGCTTTATGTGCAAGTCCATGCTTACTTTCAGATCTACCATGAGATAGTTAGTGACGTCCAGTTTGCGGTGGGGCTCGTGGGTCATGATGAGGAAATCAGGCATGCAACCATGGAGGATACCCAGGGTCACCCCGGAGTAGTACATGTTGGTCAGACTACCCTGTCCTTCGACAATGATGACATCCACCTCGCCAGCTTGGTCCAGGACGTACTCCATTTCCCCGGCCATGAAATCAGCCACCACAGCGTCGATGGGCACTCCCGTCCCGGAGAGCAAAATACCCGTCTGCCCCGTACCTACGAAGTAAGGTCGCCATCCTCGAGCGGTCAAGCGCTGGTTCAATTCCCAAGCCGTGGTCATCTTTCCCGTGTCGCAATCAGTACCGGTGACTAACAGTACCGGGATTTTCCGGTTGCGCCAGCTCCCTTTGGGGAAATGCCGTTTTTCAGGGGGCCGACGGAGATCGGTTAGGGTTACCTTATATCGATCGGCTAATTCTCGAATTTCGGGATCGTCATTCAGAAACTGGTGCATGCCATTGATGATGTTGCACCCACCTTGAATAGCGGCAAGGAGCTCTTCTCTAACAACGGTATTAATAAAGCCCCCTTGGGGAGCGTTGCCAATCACCAGCGTATCAGGGGTAAAATTAGCCGCTTCGTTATAATTGGCGACGACGGGAATTGAACCCCCGTACCCCAATACCTCCTGGGCTGTTTGTCCCGTTTTCGAAGGGTCAATGACGGCCACAACTTCGGAAGGCCGGTAGCGGATGAGCATATTCCCGGTCTTACACAGCAGGTAATCGAAGGTATTAATGGCTAAGATAACAAACCGGGCCATGGTTGAGGGTTAGAAAAGAGCGTGATGAGATGGGATTGAGTTACTTTTATTGAACAAATGGCGGAAGATGGTCAACGGTAGTTGCGAATAGTTTATCGAAACCGGGGTTTCCGTTTTTCCACGAAAGCGGCTAGTCCTTCCCTGGTTTCTGGAGTTTCGAATAGTTCACTAAACGTTTTGAGTTCACTTTGCAAACCGCGCTCCAAACCTTCATCCAGCCCGGCGCGGATGCAGTGCATGGCCTTGGCAATGGCCTGGGGACCGTTAGCCAGGATGGATTCGGCTAAATTTTTCGCTGCGGGAAGAAGTTCTTCAGGGGGAACTACTGCATTGACCAGCCCAATACGATGCGCCTCGTCGGCGTCGATCATGCGACCAGACAGGATAAGTTCATAGGCCGAACCCAACCCAACAAGGTGACGAAGACGTTGAGTACCACCCCAGCCAGGGATGATGCCTAAATGAACTTCGGGTTGTGCAAAACGAGCAGTATTGCTGGCGACCCGGAGATGGCAGGCTAAACTGAGTTCACAACCGCCGCCCAATGCAAATCCGTTGACCGCCGCAATGACGGGCTTAGGGGCGTCAGCGATGGTGTTCATTAACCGTTGACCCTTTTCCCCAAATTGGTAGGCGGCTTTTTTGTCCATGGCCTGCATGGCTTTAATGTCGGCCCCGGCCACAAAAGCTCGGTCACCACTTCCAGTGAGAATGATTATACTCACCTTGTCGTTGTTTATCAATTCATCTAACGTTTCTTGCAAGGCCTGAACTAACGCCAGATTCATGGCGTTGAGTGCTTCCGGCCGATTGATGGTAACCGTGGCAATGTGGTTTTCTGTGGTGGTGAGAACTAAAGGCATTGTGTTTCCCTTTTTTCCAGTTTACTTCCAGAATAAACGGCTGAAAAGAACCATAACTGTGAATAGTTCCAAACGGCCTAAGAGCATGCAGAAGGAGAGGATCCATTTACCTGCTGCTGGGAGCAAGGCGTAATTATCCATGGGACCGAAATCTCCCAGTCCAGGACCGATATTCCCCAGGGCCGAAGCCGCCGCTCCCATGGCCGATTCCAAGTTAATGTTCATGGCGGTGAGGAGGAGCGTAGCCAGCACGAAAATAGAGATGTAAATCAAAAAGAAGCCTAGGGTATTGCGAATCACGTCTTCGCTGATGTAACGGTTACCGATGCGGATGGGAATAATGGCGTGGGCGTGGAGCATACGCCGTGTTTCCAGAGAGGCGTACTTTATGAGCAGTAAAAACCGAATAATCTTCATACCCCCGCCCGTAGATCCGCCCATACCACCGATGAACATCATCGCCAGGATGAGGAATTGAGCAATGACCGACCAGATTTCGTAGTCTGCGGTGGTGTACCCCGTGGTTGTGAGGATAGACACCGTCTGGAACAGCGCCTCCCGAAAATGTTTCTCCGAGACCTGGCCCGTTTCTGTAGTACGGGTGATAAAGATAATGCCGGTGACGACCAAGGCAATGGTGATATAGCCCAAGAATTCCCGGTCGCGAAAATAGGATTTAACATCCCCCGTGAGGGCCTTGAAATGCAGAGAGAAATTGATCCCTGCTAAAAGCATGAAAAGGATGATCACGTAGTGGATAAAGCCACTTTCAAAATGTCCGATACTGGCGTTTTTAGTGGAGAATCCTCCCGTAGGCATGGTAGTGAACC
Organism: uncultured bacterium; assembly: GCA_964490885.1. GTDB lineage: Bacteria > Fidelibacterota > Marinisomatia > Marinisomatales > TCS56 > CAZBEL01. The sequence goes on along the minus strand of CAZBEL010000215.1, from coordinate 274 downwards.
CGTGGCAGACCGCGTCGAACCAGCCCATGCCTCCAATATGAAGGAGAAGTATTTCCACGCCAGTAATGCCCACGTAGACCAACCAGAGCGCTTTGGCCGTTTCCCGAACACGGGGCCTTATCTTATCTGCGACCGGACCAGGAACTTCCGCCCGGAAAAGCTGCACTCCGCCTACACCCAAAAGAGGAAGTATTGCGATGTAGAAGACGATGATTCCCATGCCCCCGATCCACTGAATGAAAGAGCGCCAGTAAAGCATGCTCATGGGCAGGCT
>CAZBEL010000214.1:0-3578 GCA_964490885.1 uncultured bacterium | reverse complement strand
CAATATGGAAGGTGTATATCACCTCACGATTCCTAAAGCTGGAGTGACGATTATGGTGGCGTATATTGGTTATAAGACCAAGGAAATCACCGTTGCACCAGGAACGGAAACGATTAATATCAAGTTAGAGCCAGATGTTTTAAAGCAGGAAGAGGTTGTTGTAACTGGCCTGGCTTCTACAGTAAAACGTCGTAATCTGGCGAATGCCGTAGCCACTGTTTCTGGGGAAGAATTGATTCCCACACCAACGGAAACCCTGGACGATGCCCTAAGTGGAAAATTTGCTGGTATTTATATTCGTAGGAACACTCATGCGCCTGGTGGTGGTATGAATGTAAATCTGCGAGGTATTTCCACTATTGAAGGGGAAACCCAGCCTTTATACGTAGTGGATGGTGTTATCGTCAACAATTCGGCGAACCAATCGGGGATTGACGTCGTAACGAAAGCCACAGGTGCTGGCAGTGCCCGACCCCAGGGGCAACCCACTAACCGCATTGGGGATATCAACCCCAACGATATTGAGAGTATCGAAGTACTTAAAGGTGCCAGTGCCGCAGCCCTTTACGGTGCCAAAGCCTCCAATGGCGTTATTATTATCCGCACGAAGCGGGGTAGGGGCGGTAAAACCCAGTTCAACTTTTCCCATAGAGTTGGTAAACGTACTCTTGTTGGGAAAATGGGTCACCGCATTTTTGAGACCTATGCCGAGGCCAAGCAACAGTATGGGGCCGATATCGCCGCCCTGGGATTGAGCGATCCTAACGATACGACCACCTGGATTGGTAGAGATATTGACTATGAAGATGCTCTTTACGCAGGGGGTGATGGAAATCTGTTAGAGACAACCGTGAGTGCCAATGGCGGAAACCAGACAACACAGTTCTACATTTCTGGTGAACATATGAAAGAAAATGGCACTATCGTCAATACAGGCTTTGAGCGGTGGTCGGGACGCGTGAACATTAGTCATCGTTTGAGCAACAAAGCTAAAGTCTCTCTGACAACTAATTTGCTGCGTACGTCTTCTGATCGTGGGGTTACTGGAAATGATAATACCAATATTACCTATGGTTTTTCCATCGGTTTCACCCCCAGTTTTCTCGATATACGGCCCGATGCAGAGGGGAATTATCCAGATCATCCTTTGAATCCCTCCAACCCTTTGCATACCGCGTCGGTCTTTCAGAATAATGAGTTAACTAATCGGGCTATCGGTTCGATTCAGTTTGACTACCAATTCTTTAAGACCAGAAGGATGAGTTTGAGTTGGATTACTTCCACCGGGGCCGACTTCTATGCCCAGGACAACAAGGTGTACTCCCCGTCGGAATTACAATATGAGAAAACCTCCGATAATCCTGGACAGTCGGTCCATACTACCACGCACAGTTTGAATACCAACTTGTACACAAACTTGGTTCATAGGTTGATATTACCGGGGAATATTCATTTAACCTCCACCGGTGGACTCCAGTACGAAACCCAGGATTGGGATCAGGTGTTTGTACACGCTGTGGGAATGGTAGTAGGCCAGACGAATGTAGACCAAGCCAGTTCCGCCTCGGTGTATCAAACACGAAGAAAACAGCAGGATCGCGGTTACTTCTTTCAAGAAGAAATAAATATTAACGATGTTATCAACGCCACTGTGGGAATGCGCGGAGATCGTAGTAGTACCTTAGGTGACACCAAGAAATACTTCACCTATCCTAAGTTCTCGGTCTCTTACCGTACCGGTGCTTTCGCCGGTATCTTTGATGATATCAAGGCGCGCTTGGCTTGGGGACAAACGGGGAATCTTCCCCGACCGACTGCCAAGTTCACTTCCTTAACCCCGGTGAACATTAGTGGGAACGCCGGCCTAATTCCCGCTGACGTGGCTGGAAACAAAAATATCAACCCGGAACGGACGACGGAAACCGAATACGGCGTTGATTTTTCTGTATTAAATGGGTTTGCTTCGGTAGAGTTCACCCTTTATACACAATCTATCGAAGATCTCCTTCTCCAGGTTGACCAGGCATCTTCCTCAGGTGCCACCAGTAAATGGATGAATGCTGCTGAGATGGAGACCAAGGGAACAGAATTGTCGGTCCTATTCAATCCCATTCGCACGCGCAATTTGAACTGGATGTCCCGGGTGAACTATTACAAAACCAGTTCCAAAATAACTAAGTTGGATGTGGATCCCTACAATATGGGAGGTTTTGCCACCTTCCTGGGGACTTATCGCATTGAGGAAGGGTGGTCTCCCACCTCCATTATCGGTTCTGAACAAGATTCTATTGGAATCTCTATTTCTGATGAAGGTGACACAACTGTGCTGTATCGATATGTTAAGCTGGGAGATGAGACTCCCGATTTCCAGATGTCTTTCAATAACAACTTTAGCATTGGACCATTTACCCTGCAGTTCTTGATTGACTGGAAAAAAGGAGGGGATGTCATTAACCTGGCTAACCTCATCTACGACTTAGGTGGAACTACTAAAGACTGGGACCTTGGCTTGGTTGACTCGGCTGGCGTCCTGGTTCCCAGCCGCGAGGGTGGCAATGTTCCTGCAGGTGCGCTGGATTTAGATGGAGACGGCTTATATGAAGGTAATGGCCCTGAGAGATTGACCGTTTTAGGAGTGAAAACTGATCCCTACATAGAGGATGGTTCTTACGTTAAACTCCGTGAATTGAGTCTCTTTTACACATTTAGTAAAAGTCAGATCGAACGGTGGTTCCAGGGTTCTATTTCCAGCCTGCGAATAGGTATATCAGGAAGGAACTTAGCCACTTGGACGGATTATACTGGCATCGATCCCGAAGTAAGTCAATTCGGAAACGTGGCCATAGGAGGCTCGGTGGATACCAATCCATTTCCCTCCTCCCGGAGTGTGTACCTTAGTATTGATTTAGGCTTTTAGGAAGGAGGTGAAAAAATGATGAAAAAAATAACTTTGTTTGGTTCCATCGTTACCTTGGGGATGTTTTGGATAGGAATGGGTTGTGAAGACTTGGACTTTCCCGATCCAAATTCTCCGGTCGTTGAGTCGGCCACGGTCCAATCTTTAGTGACTGGTGCAGAAGCGGCTCTGCGGATAGATTTGGATATTTATCTCCGGGATATGTGTGTAGTCGGTCGGGAGGTGTATTACCTGGAACCGGCAGATCCACGGTACACCGGGGAACTGTTAAGAGGTCCCCTTGATCCCGGTGGTTTCCTTACTACGCGACCCTGGAATGCCCATTACAAGGTGATTAAAAACTGCAACCTACTGCTAGAGAAGGCAACAGGTGATAAAGGGGTGGAAGGGTTTGCAAAGACTATCCTGGCCTACAGTCTCCTTATGGTGATTAATATGCAGGACGAGAATGGCGCCCGGATAAATTACGACGGTGATATCACCGTGCCACTGGCCACGAAAGACGAGGTCTTTGCCGAAATCAAAAGACTCTTAGACGAGGGCTACGCTGACCTGAAAGCTGCAGGCTCTTCCTTTACCTTCACTCTCTCCAGTGGATTTTCCGGTTTGGATACACCGTCCACTTTCGCCCAGTTCAATCGGGCCATCGCCGCTCGCGTAG
>CAZBEL010000213.1:0-3593 GCA_964490885.1 uncultured bacterium | reverse complement strand
ACCCAACTCCCATTAGTTTTATTCTCTTCATCTAAGATCTCTCCTTTTTAAAAGGACGAGGGGATGATTAAATCACCCCCTCGTATTCAGATAACTCGATCTTCAAAGGCGTCGTTTACATACCCGGGAGCGAGTTTTGGGCATAGGCCAAAATATCGGCACATTCGTCATCCGTCAAGCCTGCATCTTTCATGCTGGGCATGGAGGTACCCGGTTGACCCCAACGAATTTTATGCAGCATTTCCCAGGGATTGTCATCGGCCAGCCAGCCAACCCCCTGGACTCCCGCCTCATCTTCTTCAATATCCAGCGTTTGTCCGTCGGACCCGTGGCAGGATTCACAATTGGCTGCAAACAGGGTGGCGCCATTGGTGGTGTCGCCGGTAACGGTCCCGTCAGTACTAATATAATCACCCATATCAACCAGTCCATCGGCGATGAACTTGGTCAGATCCAGGATATCAGCATCCTCTAAGACCGTAGAGAAGTCGTGATCGCCACCTTCATCTTTGATAGTATCGAAGATATCAGCGTGGTCCATCACTCGGGCGGTCCAAACCCCTTCGAACCCGGTGTAGTGACTGCTGCCTTGGGCATAGTGGCCTTCATCACCAATATAGTCCCAGCCGTGGCATTCCTTACACTGCCAGGTTCCACTGCCGCTCTTGGTACCTTCACCCGTGGCATAGAGGGGAAAGTCACTTGTCGGTTCGGCCGCTCCAGTCACCTTCCACCACTTATCATATAGTAAACCACCACGAACGATATCGGCATTACTCCAGTTCTCATCTGCGTAGTGTTTTTTACTGGTTTCTTCGCAGCCTACAAACAACCACATCATAACTATAAGTAATCCCCCGATGAGAGAATTGCGGTACTTCATTCTTGATTCTCCTTCCTTTCGCTTTTTGTACGCCTCAAGGTTGTGCTTATTGGATACTCCAGTCATTTATACGCGCCTCACGCCTCATTGGCAACGTAAAAACTAACTGGATAATACCAAATGTAACGTAATTAATATAGGTAGAATTTTGTAAACACAACAAGAAAATAGATAAACTTATCCTGTTCTCTTAAATAACCTGACCCCCCTCCTGGCCCGTCGGAAAGCCCTATGATTCCTCGTAAAAATTGACCTCCTTCCCCCCCAGGAGAAAGACCAGCACCTTTCAAACCCACACCGGTTTAAGTGCGGACATGGGGTGACATTAGAAATGTAATTTTGTAACTTATCCACCACTAAGGCTTGGGAAATGCACGAAATGACACTGGCACTGAGCTTGATTGACTTAGCCACGGAGACCGCCCGGGAGGCACAGGCCCAGCACATTACCCATATTGAGCTAGAGATGGGGGCACTCTCGGGAGTTCTGAAAGAGGCCTTGGTCACCTGCTTCGAGGTGGCCAAACAGAATACCCTGGCCCAAGACTGCCAGTTAAAGATCATCGATATTCCCGGGCGGGGCCAGTGCCCCGTCTGTCATTACGAGAGCGAGATCGAATCCTTCGCCAATCGCTGTCCCCAGTGTGGAAATTGGGGCCTGAACATCCTGGAAGGGAAAGACTTGCGCGTCACCACCATAACCATAGATTGAGCTGAACCATGTGTGAAACTTGCGGCTGCGGACAACCGGACCATCCGGTAACCATTACCAAATTAAATACCGCCTCCCCTGCCACAAAAGTGGTTGTGGCAGATCATAGCCACCATGAACCGCCCGGTACCTCCCGGCAAATAGCGGTCCACCAGGATCTCTTAGCCAAGAACGATGAACTGGCTACCCACAACCGGGAGCATTTAGAAAGTCGGGAGATTCTGGCCATCAACCTACTCAGCTCCCCAGGGGCCGGTAAAACTACCCTATTAGAGAAAACCATTGCCCACTTAAACCAGGACCTTCCCATTACGGTCATCGAAGGGGATCAACAAACCCTCCAGGATGCCCGGCGCATCCAGGCCAGTGGGGCCCAGGCCCTCCAGATCAATACGGGAACCGGCTGCCACTTGGATGCCCACATGATTCACGAGGCTTTGCACCAATTAAATCCACCCCGGGGCTCGCTCCTCTTCATTGAGAATGTGGGGAACCTAGTCTGCCCGGCCCTTTTCGATTTAGGGGAGGCTGAGAAGGTGGTTATCGTGAGCGTCACGGAAGGGACCGACAAACCCTTGAAGTACGACACCATTTTCGCCGCGGCCCAAACCTGTATTATTAATAAGATCGACCTGCTCCCTTACGTGGATTTCGACGAAACCCAGTTCCAAAAGTACGCGCGATCCATCAATCCTCAGCTGCATTTCCTCCATCTCTCAGCCCAAACAGAGGTGGGCCTGGATACCTGGCTGGATTATTTAACCACTCGGCACCAGGCGGATACGGCCACGTAAGCCTCCATGGAACGAAAGCATATCACCATCGACGGTATCGTCCAGGGGGTGGGCTTTCGTCCCTTTATCTATAATTTAGCCCATAAACACCGGCTCACCGGCTACGTAACGAATACTTCCACGGGCGTGGAGATCGAAGTGGAGGGCAGACCGGAGGCCATTCAACGCTTTCAACAACACTTACCCCAAGCGGCCCCGCCCCTCTGTGTAATCCGTACTTTCCATAGCCAGGACATTCCCTTGAACGGAGACGCCTCTTTCTCAATCCTCCCCTCCCAACACGAAACCTCCGCCACAACGCTCATCGCCCCCGATGTGGCCACCTGTGACGACTGCCTAAGGGAAATCTTCGATCCTAAAGACCGGCGTTACCTCTACCCTTTTACCAACTGCACCAATTGCGGGCCGCGCTTCACCATCATCAAAGAGCTGCCCTACGACCGGGCCGCCACCTCCATGGCAAACTTTACAATGTGCCCGGAATGCCAGGCGGAATACGATAACCCTAGCAACCGCCGCTTCCACGCCCAACCCAATGCCTGTCCCGTCTGTGGACCTAATGTAACCCTCTGGTCTGCAGAACGAAAACCGGTCGCCACCGAAGACCCCTTACAGGAAACGGTGCGCCTATTAAAAGCTGGGGCCATTATAGCCATAAAGGGGTTGGGGGGCTTTCACCTGGCAGTGATCGCCACCGAGGAAGAGACCGTCCGGCGCCTACGAAAGCGCAAGCACCGCGAGGAAAAACCCCTGGCCCTCATGGTACGTGACCTGGCCATGGCCCGCGCCCTATGCGCCGTAAACCAGAAAGAAGAAACGCTCCTCACCGCTTGGCAACGGCCCATCGTCCTGCTAAGCAAAAAAACCCCCTGCCCTGTGGCGGAAGCCGTAGCCCCGGCCAATCCGTGGCTGGGAATCATGCTCCCCTACACCCCCCTGCACCATATCCTCTTCCATTGGGGCCTACCGCCTGTGGTCATGACCAGCGCCAATCTCACCGAGGAACCCATTTGTATAGATAATAAGGAGGCCTTCCACCGTCTACAGGACATTGCCGACTACTTCTTAATACACGACCGGGACATTTATCTCCGCGCCGACGATTCCGTGGTTCTGCCCCTTAAGAACCAAGTCCTACCCCTGCGCCGGAGCCGGGGCTACGCTCCCCGGCCAATTTTTGTGGCCCCCAGCGGTCCCCCAGTCT
>CAZBEL010000212.1:0-3632 GCA_964490885.1 uncultured bacterium | reverse complement strand
GCCGAGTCAGGCCGTAGTTCATTTAGAGATAGAAACGGCTCCTTTAACCTATGCTATGATCTTCCAGGAACCCCTCACGGCACTAAATCCGGTGATAAAAATCGGTGAACAGGTTCGTGAAGGGTTACGACTACCTGACGTAAATAACACTCCCCGAGAACGAGTCGTTGAACTACTAAGAGCAGTAGGTTTGCCCCATCCTGAACAAATGATAAACCAATATCCCCACGAACTTTCTGGTGGGATGCGGCAGCGGGTGTTAATTGCCATGGCCCTGGCCCGGGAACCTGACCTCCTTATCGCCGACGAACCCACCACGGCTTTGGACGTGACCATCCAGGCTGAAATTCTGGATTTATTACGCGACCTGAATCGATCCCAACATCTCTCGATGCTGTTGATCACCCATGATCTGGCATTATTGAAGGATTTTGCTCATCGGGTTATAGTCATGTATGCTGGAATGATGGTTGAAATTGGGACAGTGGAGGAAATTTTCGAACAACCCCAACACCCTTATACCCGAGCACTCATGGAAGTCTCGGCCCTAAAAGAAGATTCTGCTGGAAAATTTGCTACCATTTCCGGGTCGGTTCCCGATCCCCAACATTATCCTTCTGGCTGCCGATTTCATCCCCGCTGCAATCAGGCACAACCGGAGTGTTCCCAGGCAACACCAGCCATGAAGTCTTATGGGGAACATCGCTGGGCTTGCCCTTATCAGTTGACAATAGTACAATAATTTTCGACAAAGTTTTTCATTGAAAAGGAAAAATACTTAGCCACTGATTCCTTTGTTTCCCTGGCCCTTTCCAGGCTAATTTTCACGTCGAATTAGCACCTTTTAATTACTTATTCACTTTTGGATTCCTTGATAGAATTAGGAGCAAAAAATGGACATACTCAAAGCACTCGGCATACAGGACACGAACCCCGGAGCCTGTTGGGGATTGGGAGAATGGTCACAGACTACGACGGCTGGGGTGAATCAGTCGGTGAATCCTACTACGGGAGAGGTCATCGCCTCCGTTAACGAAGCCTCCTTGGATGATTATGAAAAGGTGGTTCAGTCCGCAGTGGAAGGGTTCAAAGAGTGGCGTCAGGTGCCGGCGCCGGTGCGTGGTCAAGTGGTTCGGGAGATGGGGAATGCTTTGAGAGAAAAAAAGGATTTCTTGGGGAGTTTGGTCTCCCTGGAGATGGGGAAGATCAAGCAGGAGGGGGACGGTGAAGTTCAGGAAATGATCGACATTGCGGATTTCGCCGTGGGCCAGTCCCGCATGTTATATGGGAAGACCATGCATTCCGAGCGTCGCGCTCACCGTATGTATGAACAGTGGCATCCCCTGGGTCCCGTGGGAATCATTACCGCCTTTAATTTTCCCGTGGCCGTGTGGGCCTGGAATGCTTTTATTGCCGCTATCGCCGGCGATACGGTTATCTGGAAACCGTCCAGTAGTGTTCCCCTGACGGCCGTCGCCGTCCAGAATATCTGCAATGAGGTCATGAAAAGTCATGGATACCCGGGAATATTCAACTTAGTCATTGGTCGCGGTTCTACGATTGGCGAAGCACTCATTAATGATCGTCGTGTTCCTTTAATCTCCTTTACGGGTTCCACCCGAATGGGTCGTCACATCGGGGAAGTAGTGGCCCGCCGCTTTGGCAAGACCATTCTGGAATTGGGGGGTAACAACGGCATTATCGTCGACGAGACTGCAAACCTGGACCTGGCTATCCCAGCTATTACCTTTGGGGCCGTGGGAACGGCCGGACAACGCTGCACCACCACTCGGCGGGTGATCGTCCATGAGAGCCGCATGGAAGAATTAGTGGAAGGACTGACCAACGCCTATGGCCAAGTACGCATCGGTGATCCGTTGGATAGTAATACCCTCATGGGGCCCCTCATCAATCAGGCAGCGGTGGAGTTGTATCAGAAAGCTCTGGACGAACTCATTGAACAAGGGGGTGAAATCCTCTATGGTGGCCACGTCTTAGAACGTGACGGCTTTTTCGTGGAACCCACCATCGTCCGGGCCCAAAATGATTGGGAGATCGTACAACAAGAGACGTTCGCCCCCATCCTCTACATCATTCGTTACCGCGAGTTGGAGGAAGCCATCCAATTGCATAACTCTGTGCCTCAAGGACTGTCCTCGGCCTTGTTTACCACCAATTTACAGAATGCCGAGACGTTCCTATCCTGCATCGGCAGTGATTGTGGTATTGCCAATATCAATATTGGTACTTCTGGAGCAGAAATTGGTGGCGCCTTTGGTGGCGAGAAAGAAACCGGTGGTGGACGGGAATCCGGTTCCGACGCTTGGAAAGCGTACATGCGTCGCCAAACCAACACTATTAACTGGGGTTCAGAACTTCCATTAGCCCAAGGAATCGAATTTAATCTAAAGACCTAAACCATAACTTTATAGAAACAGGAGTAGTAGAATGATTGACGCCGCCCAGGTTCATAAAACGATTGGACAGTACATGTTAGCCGATGGAATGATGCAGGTCATCGATTTGGAAAAAAGTCACGGTTCCTGGTTAGTAGATTCCCGGAGCGGTCGTGAATACCTGGATTTATTTTCTATGTTCGCTTCCCTCTCCGTGGGCTACAATCATCCCTACCTCTTGGAGAACAAGGATCGCCTCCTCCGAGCGGCTTTAAATAAGCCTACCAATTCGGATATTTACTCCCGGGAGATGGCTGAATTTGTGGCCACCATGGGTACGGTCGCTCAACCTGATTACCTGCCTTATGCCTTTTACATTGAGGGTGGTGCTTTGGCGGTAGAGAATGCCTTGAAAGTAGCCTTCGATTGGAAAGTGCGGAAGAACCTGGCCCAAGGCAGGGGAGAGTTGGGAACCAAGATCATTCATTTCAAAGAATGTTTTCATGGACGGACGGGGTACACTCTTTCCCTTACCGATTCCCCCGATCCTCGCAAGACGCTCTATTATCCCCAATTTAAATGGCCTCGGATCATCAATCCAAAACTGGAATTCCCCCTTACTAAGGACCGCATGGAGGCCGTGCAACGTGTGGAAGAACAAGCAGTCCAGGAAATTAAACAGGCGCTGCACGATCATCCCGATGATATTGCTGCCATTATCATCGAGCCGATCCAGGGGGAGGGTGGGGATAACCATTTTCGCACTGAGTTCATGGAAACGCTACGTATTATTGCCGACGAAAACGAGGTCATACTCATTTACGACGAAGTACAGTCTGGCGTTGGGCTTACCGGTAAAATGTGGGCCCATGAGCATTTCGGTCCAGAAGCGCGCCCGGACATCATCTCTTTTGGAAAAAAGACTCAGGTATGCGGTATTTTTGTGAGCCAGCGAGTTGACGAAGTCGAAAATAACGTGTTCCATGAATCCAGTCGTTTGAACTCTACCTGGGGTGGTAACCTCACGGATATGGTGCGATTTACACTGTACTTAGACATTATCAAAAAAGAAGCTTTAGTGGAACGAGCCGCACAGAGCGGGGAGGTCCTTATGCAGGGGTTACACGCGCTGGCAAATGAATTTGCTGATTTGGTTTCTAATGTGCGGGGGCGGGGACTCATGGCCGCTTTTGACCTTCCTACCACTGAACAACGAGATCGTCTATTAACGCTCAT
>CAZBEL010000211.1:0-3646 GCA_964490885.1 uncultured bacterium | reverse complement strand
AACGGTATCTCCATCAACGGTGGTGATGAGTTCGATCCAAAGTTGCCGCACAAAGGGTACGCTGGTGGGGAATTTATGGCCGGCATTATTGGTTACAAGGAGGTCTAAACCCAAAGTGTCACCGGTAATAAGGGTATCAGGCAAGGTTTCAGCCAGATTGAGTTCGGCAGAATTGGCCAGTAGATCTTCCACGGCAGTCTTAAGCTCGTCTCTAAAGGGAAAATCAATGAGGGCCTCATCGATACCTGGAAACCAGTGACGGTGTAAATTATCGCGTACGGGACCCCCCTCCGCAGCTTGACCTGTATATAAGGGCATGTGGCAAGTTTGACACTCCACACCCATGGCCTGAAAAGCAGATCCTTCCCATTCAAATTGATTGACCTCGGCGTCAACGCCGTTCACCGAAAGGTTATGACAATTCTGGCAATACTCCGACCGGTCGTAATCCGGATGAAAAACAGAAGGGTGGAAATCGTTCTCCATGGGATCTTTGATAACCCCATATTGAGTACCATCCAGGTACATATAATAGGTAGCGTCGGTATATTTTCCTTTTTGGGGTTCGATATTCGTTGGGGGTGGCATATGGGTCACAGCATGACACACTTCACAGGTAACCCCTTCCTGAATTTGCGTCGGTAAAGATGCAATAGCCTCGGCGGTGAGATTTTGATGGTCGGAAATATACCCGGTCAGGTAAGCCACGGGACTATGGCATTGAAGGCACAGGTCCCCGATCTCAATCCCTTGATCGTCATAATATGTTTGACGTGACATTTGGGATGCTACCCACACCGGATCGGTCATGGAATAGGCATGCATAGAACCTGACCATTCTTTATAATAGTTCGGATGACACTCCTCACACTTTTTCGCGGAAGTAAAATCATCGATTTTGAAACTGGTCTGAATGGGGAGCGAAGCGAGATCGACTTCGGTCTTTTTCTCCTCTTTGGAACAGCCCATCCACAGGAGAAGGACTAACAAGCTGGTGATAATCTTCAAAAGGCTTCCGTGGCGATGGCCACTCCCGTAGGTGTGGCATCTTTTTCCAAAGCAATAGTTGTGGTCAAGGTCATATCGCCGGCATTGATAAAATGGATTTTATCTTTTCCTGAAGCAGCTACTATAATCGTTGATCCATCGGCGCTGAGAGCACAACCTTGGAGTAATTCAAAGTCATCATTTGCCAGGCTATCAATAGCGGTTGTTGACAGGTTAATACGGGTGACATCCGCTGACCCACGGTTCGCCACATAAAGCCAATCTCCCGTGGGGTCAATGGCCAGATGCCAGGGAGTATTCCCCACGGTGTAAGTGGCTGACAGGGTTCCGGTGTCCGTATCAAAAGCCCTTACCTCTCCGGTGCGGGAACAGGTTACATAGAGGGTATTCCCTGCTGGGTCAAGGACGAGTTGAAGAGGATTATACATAGCGTCGTTAATTGTGTAATCGGCAGGCACATTCTGGTCGATCTTGAATGCCTCTGGCTGATAGTTCGGTTGATTGAAGCCGCTGGTATCAATCCTGAAAAAGTGGGAAGCCTGATTACTAGAGACCCAGACAGTGGCTCCGCCGGGAGCCAGCGCAATGCCATGGGGTGAGGAAGCGCCCACGTCCACAGTGCCCCGGATCGTCATGGTGGTACAATCGATCTGATGAATTTCTCGTGAGCTGGTGGCCGTCATACCACCCTGGGGCATGAAGCGGGAGACGTACAATAACTGGCGCTCCTTATCCAGGGCCATGAGGGCCGGTTGGTTCCCAATAAAGACTGAATCTATCATTTCATCAGTTTGTAAATCGAACTTTAAGACATAACCAGAAGAAATTAACGTTACATACCAGTAACCGTGCGTCTCATCAATTACAACAAAATGGGGCATGTCCAGAATATCGCTCATATCCACACTCACCTCTTTGAGCATGACCTGGTTCTCCACATCTACCACCGCTACTTTGTCCGTACCTTGCAGCGTAATATACGCTTTGGTGACTTGATTAGACTCATCGGACTCACAGCCCCAGAATAAGAGCCCCATTAGAAGAAAAAACAGGGTTTTCTTCACAATCCCTGTTCGAAACTAAATTGCCAGTTGTTCAGATCAATCTCCTGTTTTCCATTCTCATTGAGATAAAAGGGTAAATCGAACCTAAGGAAGAAATCATACCCAGAAAAATTCTTTTTCACCCGAAATCCAACCCCGGCATCTAATAGTGGGTACGGTTGTAGGCCATTTCGATCAGAATAATACTGGTCGCCCCATACCACGCCGCCATCCAAAAAACTGGTTAGTTCCAACTTAATAGAAAAGAGCGACGTAAAGAAGGATCCTTCCATACTGGTAGTGGTTACAGCTTGAGCTCCACTTAAACCCTTACCCAAAAAGCCTCTCAGATTAGCATCTCCGGATAAATGGTACCGCTCCCGTAATTCCGTGATACCGTAGAAAGCCGATTCATCGCGTAAATAGGGTCGTGAGAAAAGATCGCCAGACCCGGCCCCTTCCACTGTAAATAATTCCTGAACGGGAACTGATGAATGCTTACTGGGATAGAGCTTACCGCCAATAAAACGGGCCCGGATACCCCACTTACTTTTCGTCCACTCGGTGCGGAAAGTGGCAACGAAACGACTAAAGTCCCAATCTGAAAGTCCTGCAGGAGTCATCCCCAACTCTACAGTTAGCGCATGGGCTCGGTAGTCCATTCGAAGACGACCATAAGCGAAGGTAGTTAACCCCGGTTCGTAAAGGTTGGTGCGGGTAGTATCAACAGCGTTATTCGTGTAAAAACCTAAATCCAGGCGGAAATAGGGAGGCAGGTTGTATTGGGGACTCCAACTCCGGCGCAGGAGAGCGCTGCCTCCCCGGAGACTCCCCTGATCATAGAGATCGTAGTAAAGCCAGAGTGGGGGTTGATGAAAAACCGGTCGCCGCCAACCATTAATCAGCCACCAAAGTTTGTGTGACTTCAATCCATAATTCAGTTTCAGGTTCGCGCCAGCCCAGGGACCATATTCCTTCGTTAACCAGAGTCCCGGTAACAAACCATCCAACTCATGGTAATATAGTAACGGTGACCAGTACAGGACAGGGTGCTTGCGAGGAGAATAATACATCCCTGGCCAGCGGAATACTACTTCTTGTGAACCACGCCCTTTCAAGTCATTCCGGCGGTCTACGTCCAGCGTCATACCATCAGGGTCTAACCGGACAGCGATGGGTTTTGCAGGAACATTGTACGTGATTTCATCCTCAAACTTCCACATTTGGCGGCGCCACCAGATACGTTGCGTGCTGCCGTCCTTTAACTCGGTTTCGATGAGTAAGGGTAACTTTCGGTTTCCTCGTTGGGAAACGTGGGTCGTAACGGTCCAGTCTCCCCTTGGATTTTGTTTTACTTTCCATCGGGTAATGGCATAGTCCAGAGTTCTGGTATCATGTAGCCAGGGATTAAAGAACCAGTCCAGATCCTGATGGGTGGCCGCCTCCATAGCATCGATAAATCGTCGTTCATTCGTGTGCTTCAACTGCCACTGTTTAAAATAAGATCGCATACCGACTAAGAATAGCGAATCCCCCAAGACATACCTTAATTCATTCAGCATGAGGGAAGGTTTTGTATAGGCATTCTGACGATA
>CAZBEL010000210.1:0-3668 GCA_964490885.1 uncultured bacterium | reverse complement strand
CTCAAGCCCAGCAATATCCCTGGCGTGAGTTGACTTACCAAGAAGCCCTTCAACAAGCCGAAAGTAAGTTGATCCTCTTGGAATTCTATACCGATTGGTGAAGTTGGTGCAAGCGGCTGGATGCCGACGTTTTTACCAACCCCGATGTCATAACATTCGCTCGGGATAATTTCATTAACTTACGAATAAACGGCGAAAAGGACGATGGTCCCCAGCTGATAAAACAATTCAAAATACCCGGTTATCCCACTCTAGTTTTCGTTAATGCCAACGGCCAGGAAATTGACCGTATTATTGGCTACCGATCGGCACCCGAATTCTTACAGGAACTGGAACGCATTGCCAACAACCGCGGCACGATTGATTACTACACTAACCTGTTGACTAAGGAAAAGGGGAACGATTCTATCATGGTCCAGTTAGCGGAAAAGTGGGAGGAACGCGGAGACGATGCCAAGGCATTTAAATATTGGAAAATGGTCCTGGATAAAGGGGACGCTTACGACGAACTGGCTCGCTATAAGATTGCCAAACACCAAACCAAGATGAGAAAATCGCCCGCTCCTCTGCAAAAGTTCATTAGGGATTATGCTGACAATAAATACCGCGTAGAAGCTATGCGTGGTCTGGTCAGTTACTATCGCTCGAACCGGGACACCCTCTCTGAAGCCGGCACCTATTGGGAACTCATCCAGTATCTATCTACCAAAGGTGAATTAACGGCCAGTGATCTAAATGGGTTCGCCTGGCGTATGACTCAATTAGAGAAATATTTAGAAGAAGCACTAACGAAAGCAAAACAAGCCGTGGACATGGTTGCTGACGAAGATGCGCAGACCCGTGCTCAGATCATGGACACTGAAGCAGAGGTGCTCTGGAAACTCGGTCGTAATGAGGAAGCCATCGCAATCATGGAACAATGTATCAAGCTGCAACCTGACGATGACTACTACAAACAACAGAAGAAAAAATTTGAAGGGAGTTGAAGAACTACCCTTTTCCCTAACCTTTTATTAAGGCTCGTCTCTTTCCAAGTCGTCCAATAGTTCCACCGCCCGGCGTAGGTGAGGAATAACGATTGAGCCTCCCACCACCAAGGCGATATTCATGGCTTCCATGAGGACGTCCCTTTCCAAATTGGCTTCGTGACAGCGGATCAGGTGGTAGTGCACACAATCATCACAGCGTAAAACCAAGCTGGCCACCAAGCCTAAAAGCTCTTTTGTAGCAGCAGATAGCTTCCCTTCATCATACACGCGGCTATCCAACGCAAAGAATCGTTTGGTGTCCAGGTTCCCCGTTTCCAAAATCCGGGTGTTCATCCGTTCACGGTATTCATGGAAATGTTTTAAACGATCGTTCATGGTTTATCTCTCGTTTGGAATTCGTACTGCAAAATAGGTTTTAGTTCCCTGGGAACAGAGTTTATGCCGCCTCGGGATTTAGCTCCCGGTAGCGGAAGCAAGACACAAGGTGATCATTCACCAATCCGGCGGCCTGCATGAAGGCATAACAAATCGTAGTACCCACGAAAGAAAATCCGCGTTGCCGCAGATCGGCACTTAATGCATCAGATTCCGGGGAACGGGTAGGTATTTGGGTGTCCCTTTCCCAACGATTCTGGATTGTTTCGCCATCCACAAAACGCCAGAGATAACGGTTGAAAGAGGTGAACTCTTTTTGGAGCTTTAAAAAAGTACGCGCGTTGTTGATCGTTGCCTGAATCTTCTGCCGATTGCGGATGATGCTTTTATCTTGCCGCAACGCTTCTATTTTATCAGCACCATAATGGACAATCCGTTGGGGATCAAACCCGTCGAATGCCTGGCGAAACCCCTCCCGCTTCCGTAAGACAATCTGCCAGCTTAGTCCAGCCTGGAAGGCATCTAACACTAAGAACTCAAATAATTTCCGGTCATCGTGGAGAGGGACACCCCACTCCTTGTCATGGTAAGCAATCATGAGTGGATCTTCTCCCACCCATTTGCAACGGACAGGCATTTTTAAGGTAGTTTCCCCAACTGACGGTATTTTTCCTGGTATTTCTTATACAACATTTTGTGTCGGTCACTCATGTCAATCTTTTTCCCTTGAATAAAGACTTGTTCAACGTTGGTGCGAATATCCAGCGGATCTCCGTCCGAGATGAATAGGGTAGCATCTTTCCCCGGGTCCAGGGATCCCACACGGGAATCGACTTCTAAGATTTCCGCTACCGACAGTGTAATAGACCGGAGAGCCACTTCCCGGGGTAGACCGTAAGCCGCAGCCATGGCGGCATAATAAGGCAGGTTCCTTTGGTGGGGTGCTTCAAAGGGGTTACTCTTGGCTGCTATGCAGAAACGAACCCCGGCTTCATAGAGTTGAGCAGGGGTCTTATAGGCCTGATCGTAATCCTCGAACCGGCGAGAAGGATTGGAAAGCACTCCTTCATAGATAACGGGGATATTCTTTTCAACAAGGAGATCCGTGATTCTCCAGGCGTCCTTACCCCCCACAATAGCAATACGTACATCCTGACGTTCAGCCCAGTGAATGGCAGCTTCTATCTGGCGGACCTCGTTAGCGTGGACAAATACCGGCCGCTCCCTGTTCACAAAGGGGAGCATCCCCTCCAGACGCAGATCACGATCCACCGGTTCTTCCGCTCTCTTACGAGGGTTGGTCAAGAGTTTTCCATAAGCCCGCGCCTGCTTGAAAAGCTCGTCGATTTCACGTAGCCTTTTCAAGCGCTCCTCAGTCACCTCCTCCACTTTCTTCTTGGGATCCCCAGGGGTCAAACTCATACTGGGCCAATGGAGATGCAAGGCTGTGGGATGTTGGAGGGTGGCATCCTCCCAGGTCCAACCGTCCAGCATCATGAGGGAGGACTGCCCCGATAAAAGCCCGGATAAGGGTGTAACATTGGCCAGGAGCACTCCGTTAGAGCGAGTAACGGGAAGTAATTCCGAATCGGGATTGTAACTAACCCGGGCCTGGACATTGGGATTGATGGAACCCACTTCTGCATAGTCTACCGTAGCCCGGACGGCGCCTACTTCTACCAGTCCTAAGGGTGTTACCGCCGTGATAAACCCGGGATATACATGCTTCCCGGCAACAGAAATGACCTCCGTTTCAGGTGTGGCGGTGAGATTTGTACCAAGGCGAACAATCTTTCCCTTATCAAAGAGGATATCTGTGTTCGGCCGCACTCCGTTTGATACGGTATGGAGTGTTCCCCCTTTTAAGAGGATAGGATGGTCCTGGGGTGGAGCTGGAATTTGGTCGGAAGCGTTCAAGGTAATGAACAACAGGCCAAGAATAGTGATTATTCGCATGATTACTTGCCCTCCTCAGTTTCCGTTCCCCAAACACAAGAGTAATTACTGTAATACCTGCTTCGATACGGTCGCATGGGCGTCCCGGTACTCTGTTTAGAAGTGAGAATTTTCTGGATTAGCTTATTGCGAAGTTCCAAGTCCCGTCCAAGCATGGCACGGTCCCTTTCCAGAGAAAAATATTGGCGTCCATCAATCCACGTTTGTTCACAAACGGTATAGGTTGAAAGGGGAGGCCCACTCCATACAACGAAATCGGCGTCTTTACCTACCTCTAGAGACCCTACCCATTTGTCAATTTTCAACTGTTTGGCTGGATTAATAGTAACCAGTTTAAGGGCTTCTACT
>CAZBEL010000209.1:0-3672 GCA_964490885.1 uncultured bacterium | reverse complement strand
GGTGAGCATGGTGGGAACCGGATCGGACTTGGCGGAGAATTCGAAAAGGGTAAAGTAGTCGGCCTCGGCTCCCCTCAGCACGGGATTATTGCTTGGGGGATAGTCAATGTCGGAAAACTCATACACCAGGGGATCGGTGATGATTGTGAAATCGGTAAAGGCGAAGGTTTTAGAATAATCCAACTTTTCCTGAGCCTGGGGATCGGCTGGAGAGCCGTCGAAAACTGCTTCCACAGCATCAAACCCTTCCTCCGCCAGGGCGATATCGTAGGAATCGGTAGCAGAACACATGGCGAAGAGAAACCCACCCTGGGCCACATAGGATTTGATCACCCTGGCCACGGCTTTTTTCTCTTCATGTACGGTGGGATAACCCAGGCGAGTCGCCAGGGCCTCAAACTGCTGTTGCTGGGCAATGTACCACGGTGCCTGACGGTAATTACGGTAAAACTTACCATACTGACCAGTGAAATCCTCGTGATGGAGATGAAGCCAATCGTAATCTTTGAGGGCACCTAAAAAAACTTGCTCATCCCAGAGTGTTTCATAGGGGATTTCCGCATAGGTGAGGGCCAGGGTAACGGCATCGTCCCAGGGTTGTTTATTAGGCGGTGTATAAATGGCAATGCGCGGGGCCTTTTCCAGCAGAACTACATCCATGTTATTTTCTTCGATGGTCCCGTAAACACTCAGCAACTCGCCGGCAGTGAGCAGTTCGGTGGTAACGCCCCGTAAACGGCACTCCTCCTCAATCATGGGCAAAGCCTCCGTCAAAAAGGAACCACCACGGTAATTTAAAAGCCACTCCACATTCAGACCCTGTTGCAAGACCCAGTATGCCACTCCGTAAGCCTTTAAGTGATCTTTCTGAGCCAGATCCATGGGGATGAGGAGCTTCTGCGCCGCGCCCCACTGGAAAAGGAGTAAAAAGAGAAAAAGCCGAATCATTTAACCCTCCAATTTAGCATTTAATTCCCTCAGATGGAGCCGCACGGGCTCCGCCAGCATGGAATTGGGGTATTCCTTCAATAGACGATGATAATAGCGACGGGCCTCCTGGAGATTCTCTCCGCGACGCTCGGTGATTTCCCCCAAGAGAACCAACCCCTGGTCGGCCCAGGGTGTGCTGAGGAGTGTTTCGGCCAACTGCTCCGCTAACTCCAATTGGTGGCGAGACAGCCGCAAGGTGGCCTCCAGAAAAGTAACCAACGGAATGATTGCCGCTTGGGGGGTCTGCTGGCGAATAAAAGCCAGCACTTCCGCCGCCTCGGTGACCTTGGCCTGGCGCAATAACAGTTCCGACCGGAAAAACATCTGGAAGGCTGTGGAATCCTGTGGTTGGTCCGGTTTGTAGTACGTGGCTAACAGATCCTGGAGTTCCAGAAGGTCATTAAAATAAAGATCATCGCTAGGACTCACTTTTACCAGGGAGTCGATGAGCGTCTGAGCAGTAGGCATATCCCCGGAAAGTAGCTCCACCAAAATGGTTTTCATGACGAAGGGTGTCAGGTGGCCATTGTTGGTGGGTACGGAACTGGTGAAGTACGTCCGGGCCAATTGAAGATCCCCGCGGGTTATATAAAGATCTCCCAAACGCAAGTTAATTTGCTCCCGTAGACGGGACCCCGGTTCCGCCGCCAAGGCCGCTAAAAAAGATCGGCGCGCACCGTCAAAATCCTGGTTGACCCGGAATAGGATTTCTCCCAGCCGAAAATGAGCCTGGGGAGAAAAGGAGGTCCGGGGAAAACGGGTGAGAATGGAATCATAGAGTGCGAAAGTCGTCTCTAGAGACGCTCTGGAGATGTTGGCTCTTTCCAAAAAAGGGTTTTCAAAAAAGATATTGTCCGGATAAAAAGCTACCAGCGGGGTCTCACCAGATGGTACAATAATTTGATCCTCGTAAGTTTTGGCTAATCCTAAGAGCGCTTTCCCAATTGTATTAGACTGCTTCAAAGGTTGGGACAGGAGGTCTTGGTAAGCTTTGATGGCGAGGTCAAACTGCCCTTCCAGGCGGAGATTATTGGCAAAACGCAACCACCGTTGTTGGTCAGTGGAACTGGAGAATCCCAATTGACGGTTCTGGACCAATGCCTTGTGATACTGACCAGTCTTAAAGTAAAAAGCGCTGAGTAACTCCCGGAAAGTCCGTTCCTGTTTATGCAGGTTCTCTAAAAGCTGTTGTTCGATGATAGACTGGGATTCCTCTTCGTCACTCATGAGCAACAACCGGTTTTGAACGAATTGCTTTTGCTGAGGCTGGAATAGGAGCAGAAGCAGGTATTCCTCCAGGGCTCGGTCGTAGGTACGGCGTAGATAGTAATAGTTCCCCAACTCAGCCGCCATGAAGGCCGCCTGGTGAAAACGCTCTCGGCCGCGCTGTACCAAAGATTCCAAATCATCTGTTAATCCCAGACGACTGTAAGTTTGAGCCAGGAGGTGATAGATACGCGCTCCCGAACCAGTTCGCTCCTCGATCCCCTTCCACACTTCACGAGCCATGTCTTCTTTTTGAGACAGGTAATAGATTTCCCCTACTTCGATCTGGGCAGAAAGATCGCCCGGTACATTGGCTAACCATCTCTGCAAAAGCTGGAGAGTGGCTTCGTAATCTTTTTGACGTCTCAAAATGTTTTTCAACTGTTGGTAGGCCCGGCGATTGGTGGGATCGGACAGTAAAACGGTTTCGTAGATTCTCCGGGCCTCCTCAGCATTACCCCGACGTTCAATGAGAAAGGCTTCCTGGAGGGCATCCCGACTGAAGGAGCGGGTTTGGGACAACCCCACTATGGGCGTTAGGATCACCAAGCCGAGGAATAAAAAACTAAAATAACGGTGGTAAATGATACTCATCTCAGGGCCAAACCTCAGGGTTCAACGTATCTGATGCCGGGATTCCTGGCGAGTAGGTTGCCGGTTTAAATTCCTGACTCAAAGTGTGAAAATAGCGCCGGATCATCTCCTGGTAATCCCTGGGATAGCCAGACTTTAGGGCGCGATTCAAGGCTTCCATGGCCAGATCCTGGCGTTGCCCCAAATCGGCGGGGAGTCCAGCTGGCCCTGGAGTGACTACCTGCGCCGCCGTCCGGGCCGTGCGCTTTTCCTGGAATCCTCTTTGGGTTAAAGAACGTTGGCTATCCAACATGCGGGAGAGGATGCGCTCCTGTCGCTTTACCGTTTTGCGGGTGACGTTCCCCGCCTGGAAGTCACGGAGAACTTCATCCATCTCTTTGGCGATTCCACTCAGGTCACCCATGCCTTGCTTGCCACTGCTGCGCATTTCCTGCATGAGTTCCTGAAGGGATTTCCGCACCTGTTGTTGTTCCCGCAGGAGACGTTGCAATAGACCGTTGCGGGCCGCAACGGTCATCTGACCCAGGGCCAGTTGCAAGCTACGGCTGTTAATCCCTTGTTGTTGCCCGGTCATTTGTTGCATGCGCTGGAGGAACTGTTCGAAACCGCTGGCCGATCCAGAGGATTGCATTTGCTGGATCGATTGTAATACTACCTGAGCCGTTTCGTTCAAGGCCGTCATCGCTCCTTTTTGATTGCGTTGTGCCCCTTGTCCATTACGCTGGGCAAGCTTTTCTTTAGCCTGTTCCATTTGAGCATAAGCCCGACCCATGGCCCGACCCAACTCCGGTGTTACCGCAAAAGTCTCCCTGGAAAGATCCA
>CAZBEL010000208.1:0-3676 GCA_964490885.1 uncultured bacterium | reverse complement strand
CAATGCCTATGACGAATAATAGTCTTAACACCACAGACAAGGTTAGTCCAAAGTACAAGCAATTATTGACATCCGCGCAGGAATTATTCATGCGTTACGGCATCAAGCGGGTTACGGTGGAGGAGATTTGCACCCGGGCAGGCGTGAGTAAAATGACCTTTTACAAATTTTTCCGGAATAAAGAGGATCTGATTATGAAAATGATGGAAGATTTGTATCAAGAAGGTCAAGCCCGGTTCGATGCGATCATGGCCCAGGCAATTCCATTTTCTGAGAAGATTGCCCGGTTCATTGAGTTTAAGATGGACTGTAGTAAACGAATGAGCAAAGATTTTTACATAGACCTGTTCAATTACACTCCAGCCCTGCGACAACTACTTGAAAAGTGGTCTCAGCGGGGCCGGCAACAGATGATCCAACTTTTCCATGATGCCCAGCAAAGTGGAGAAATACGCCAGGATTTGGACCTGAAATTTTTCACGTACATTTTTGATTATTTATTAGCCCTACAGAACGACCCCCAATTCATTGGGTTGTTTCCTGACACGGCTACTCTAGCTAAAAATTGGCTGGAATTTTTCTTTTACGGTGTTATGGGGCGACCCGATGAACCGGCGGCATAAATCCGTATGGTGTCCAGTGGTTGTAGGTCTCCACACAGTGTTTCTTTGGGAGGGTCTCTTAGGACAGGTGAGCGGTGAATTCTGGGGAGTGACGCATTATCAAACGATCAATCAACAAACTGCCTCTACTGAGGTCCGGCTACGCTATTTGCCAGAGCTTTCTCTAGAATTGGGATCGTTGGGCAAAGGGCGCGTGGATCTGGAACTTTCTGCTGATTTCCGTGGGGGTATTGCCCGGGATTCCACTACTGAGAGGAAAGCCATTACTGTCCTACCGTATCGCTTTTGGGTGCGCTATCGGACAGTTCATTTAGAAGCCCGTTTAGGATTACAGAAGATTGTTTTTGGACCGGCTCGTCTCCTACGCCCCCTCATGTGGTTTGATCGTCTCGACCCTCGCGATCCCCTCCAGGTAACAACCGGTGTATACGGACTAAGGGTTCGCTATGATTTCCTTTCCAATGCAAACCTATGGGTTTGGGGTCTTTATGGAAATACTGATTTACGTGGTTGGGATATTTTCCCGTCCCGGGAAATCCAGCCAGAATGGGGCGGTCGGGGCCAGATACCGGCCGGTCCAGGAGAATTGGCGGTAACCGTACACCATCGTGACGTCGTATTAACGGGTAATGAGGAGGGGCGTACGTATGCGACAGAAAACCGCTTTGCCCTGGATGGCATGTGGGATGTGGGACCAGGGGTGTGGTTCGAACTAGCTGTAAATCACTGGTCTACCGACTCGATACCCGAATGGCAATCCCTGTTTACTCTGGGTACTGATTATACCTTCGGTGTAGGTAATGGTCTAACTGTCACTGGGGAGCTATTTAATGGCAAAATTGGTTCAGTACCTTGGGAAGCGCGGGACAATACTTTCATGTCAGCGTTTATGTTCACCTATCCCCTGGGAGTCATGGACCAACTCATCGGGTTCTACGCTTATTCACCCACAGAAAATTTTTCCTACTATTACGTGAGCTACCAACGTACTTATGACCGGTGGCTGCTCCACTTGAGTGGCTACTGGAGCCCAGAATCACCAGATATTCCCCAAGGGAGCACGGGGCTGACCTTTGGGTTTCGTGGCCTTCAGGTAATGCTCGCCTTTAATCATTGAACGAGGAGATACGATAATGAACGATGCCCCTCTGATTGAGTTAACAAACCTGGTAAAAACGTATCCTGTGGGCAAAGGGTCATTTACTGCTTTGAAAGGCGTGAACTTAACCATCGGTCGGGGGGAGTTCGTGGGTATTGTAGGGCCCAGTGGTTCAGGGAAGACCACCCTACTAAATATCATCGGTTCTCTGGATAGCGCTACTGAAGGGACAGCCGTAGTCCTGGGGAAAAATGTCAATGACCTTTCTCAAAAAGCAGCTGCTAACCTACGGAATCAATATTTAGGTTTCATTTTTCAAACTTTTAACCTGTTACCTGTTTATACCGTCTATGAAAATGTGGAGTTGCCCTTATTGCTCCTTAGCGTTCCGGCTGAACAGCGTCGGGAGTGGATTCTCAAGGCTTTGGAATGGGTGGGTTTAACGGACAAAATTCATTCCCGTCCCGCCCAGCTTTCGGGAGGGGAGTGTCAGCGGGTGGCCATTGCACGGGCCATGGTGAAAAAACCCCAAATTGTTTTAGCTGATGAACCCACCGCCAACTTAGATGCAGCCAACTCGCACCACATCCTGCGGACCATGGTAACTTTAAACCAATCCCTTCACACGACGTTTGTATTCGCTACCCATGATGAAAAGGTAATTCAGTATTTGCGTCGGAAAATCACTTTGGAGGACGGTCAAATTGTGAAGGATGAGGTTGTAGCCACTCCTGAGAGGGGAGGCGAGTAGATGCTGGCTCTGAAATTAGCTTACCGCAACTTAATGGGGGCGGGATTGCGAACCTGGCTGAATGTGATTGTCCTTTCTTTCTCGTTCTTAATCATCATCTGGAATAAAGGGGTGCTCAACGGTTGGGATCAGCAGGCCCGCCGGGATACTATTGAATGGGAAATTGGTGGGGGACAGTACTGGCAAGAAATTTACGATCCCTACGATCTTTTTACGTTGGAGGCTAGTTATGGACGTTTATCCCAACCGATAAAAGCTCTAGTTGATGAAGGAAAAGTCACGCCCATCCTCATCTCCACAGCCACGATTTATCCCCAGGGACGTATTCAAAGCATTTTACTGAAAGGGATCGATCCCCACCAGCAGATTTTAAAACTGCCTACTAACTATTTACAGGTTGAGACCGACGTTATCCCAGCTATTATCGGTAAACGGTTTGCCAAAAACAATAAGTTAAACGTTGGGGATGAAGTGATGGTGCGGTGGCGCGATGTTAAGGGTACCTTCGACGCGACGGAAGTTAAGATTGCCCATATTTTTAACACCAATGTAACCACCCTCGACGTAGGTACGCTCTGGATTCCCTTGCAAACGCATCAAGAAATGATGCAACTACAAGATGCTGCGACGATTCTGGTCGCGGCCCAGGATGCCGGATACCTAGGGCCGCTGGAGGGTTGGGAGTTCAAAGATCACTACTTTTTATTAGCCGATATACGTCAGATGATTGAAATGAAGTCCATTGGCGGGTATGTATTTTTCGTCATCTTATTGTCTTTAGCCATGCTAGCAATTTTTGACACGCAAGTCCTGTCGATTTTCCGGCGGCAGCGGGAAATTGGTACTCATATTGCCCTAGGTATGACCCAACGTCAGGTCATCGCCCTGTTCACTATTGAAGGGGCCATGCATTCAGTATTGGCTGCAATCTTAGCAGCCCTCTATGGTATTCCTCTGCTGGCTTACCAAGCCCACGTAGGTTGGACGTTGCCAGTTGGTACGGATGAGTTCGGTTTAACCATCGCCGAGACTATTTTCCCCGCGTACAGCTTGGGATTGGTTGTTGGTACAACTTTAGTTGTATTAGTCACCACAACAATTGTGAGTTATTTACCAACCCGCCGCATTGCCAGGATGAAACCCACCGACGCCATCCGGGGGAAAATACAATGATGCGGTTTTTAGTTAAGGGGCTACTACGGG
>CAZBEL010000207.1:0-3684 GCA_964490885.1 uncultured bacterium | reverse complement strand
TTTAATACCCCAACTTAAATGGCCCAATGACGTCCTGTTAAAGAAGAAAAAAGTGGCCGGAATATTGTGCGAAAGTAAAATCTCTAGTGATCGTGTTTCCATGCTCGTGGTGGGCCTGGGATTGAATGTTAACGAAGCTCGAGAGGATTTTCCCCCTGACCTCCGGGAAACAATTACCTCCCTTTATCTTCACACCGGTCACGCCCATGAACGGGAGAAAATCCTCGCCCTAATTTTGAAGATCTTTGAGAACAACCTGCGGGAAGTAGGAGTATCACCCACGCCTAACTTTCTCAAAACGTGGTGGCGGTTCTGTGCTCATCGCCATCGGCAGGTCACCTTTCAGGAAAAAGGGCAGATCGTAAAGGGTATTTTCCGGGGATTAACTGACCGGGGGGAGGCCATTCTGGAACGTGATGGAGCCAGAGAGATTCATCTGCCAGACTTTGTTGAAATAAATACTAAATTGCGGTGATTAGTATTGATGTAATTGGGAAACTTTGATTTTTACGTCGAACTCGGGGAAGTTTGATTTAATAGAAGTTTCTAATTCGGAACAGCATTGAGCGACTTCATGCTTGGAAAGGCCTGGCAATACACTGATGCCAAAGATAATCATGTGGTGTTGGGCCGTGTCCACAACGCGGATATCGTGGAATTCTTTCACCACTTCATGGTGGTGCCAGTTTTTCTGTAAAAAGGTTGTAATCTCCTGGATTTTCGGGTGTTCGGGGTGAATGGGGTCGATGTGGACAGTTGGGTCGATATGTAGGCGATTCATCAATCGCTGTTCCACTTCTTCGGCGATATCGTGAGAATTGGCGGAGGTTTCCCGAGCATCTAACTCAATATGAACACTGGCGTACTTATCTTTACCATAGCTATGAACGGAAATATCGTGGGCGCCTAAAACTCCTGGAACGGACTCCGCAGTTTTGCGAATTTTTTCGATATCCCTTTCGGTGGGCGGTTTCCCAATGAGATCGTCGATGGCATCGCGGGCGATTTCTACACCAGTCCAGATGATGAACAGGGCTACACCCAAACCGGCCCAGCCGTCGATTTGATGGTAGCCATAACGTCCTCCGATCATTGCCGTTATTACCAACAAGGAAGAGAGGGCATCACTGCGATGATGCCAGGCATCGGCATGGAGAGTTCCAGAAGAGATCAAATCCGAAAGGAAGAGGGCATAGCGGGCGATGATTTCTTTTAATACAATCGTAGAAGCTATGGCCAGGATCATCCACCAGGACGGGTGAATGGGTTGAGGGTGAGCTATGCGCCCGGCAGAGGATCGAATGAACTCAATTCCGACGACGCACAGCAGAATGGCGATGATCAAGGTAGCGATGTATTCCGCTCGCCCATGACCAAACGGATGCTCCTTGTCGGCCGGTTTCTCTGTCTGGCGAAAACCCCAAATCACAACAGCCGAGGAGACAACATCGGAGAGGGTGTGAATGGCATCGGCAATGAGACTCACCGATCCCACAGCCAAGCCAATTCCAAATTTTAAAGCAAACAAAAAGGTATTTACGACCGTCGAGACCCACCCCTGTAATTTTCCAACACCGCTTCTATTCAAGGATGGCTCCCCTTGCTCGGCAGGGAGCAACTTGTTGGTAAATGACTGAAAGATGTTCATTGCGGTTTAAATCACCCCTAGTAACCCATTCTTAATGAAATTCGCTTTTCTTGCTTAGCTTGGTGAGAGAAGGAATTACGTCTTTTAACTATTTCTCACAACCAGGAAACGTAATAACGATAGTGCACTCATTCGAACGCACTCAAACCAGTGATTTTTTCACCCAGGATGAGGGTGTGCATCTCGTGGGTGCCTTCGTAGGTGTAGACTGTTTCCAGGTTTGCCATGTGACGCATGACGGGATAGTCGTCGGTAATACCGTTGGCTCCTAAAATCTCCCGGGCGGACCTGGCAATATCTCGGGCCATGGCCACGTTATTTCGCTTAGCAAGAGATACCTGGGTAAAATGAGCTTTTCCAGCATCTTTGAGTCGCCCCAGTTGTAAGGCCAATAATTGGGCTTTGGTTATCTCTTGTAACATGTCGACTAATTTAGTCTGGGTGAGTTGATAACCGGCTATTGGCCGTTGGAACTGTCTCCGGTCCTGGGCATAGGTCAGTGCTGTTTCGTAGCAATCGATAGCAGCCCCGATCACCCCCCAGGCAATGCCGAACCGTGCCTGGGTCAAGCAGGAAAGGGGAGCTCGGAGGCCATTGGCATCGGGTAAACGACTGCTTTCAGGAAGATGAACGTCGTTAAAAACCAATTCCGATGTTACCGAGGCTCTCAGACTCAGTTTCCCATGCATTTCAGGAGCCGAAAAACCCTCCGTTCCGCGCTCTACCAAGAAACCAAGGATCGTATCTTTTTCATCTTTGGCCCACACCACAGCAACGTCGGCGATGGAGCCGTTTGTAATCCACATTTTTGTGCCGTTCAAGATCCATCCGTTGCCGTCCTTACGCGCCCGCGTGATCATCCCCGCTGGGTTTGAGCCGTAGTCCGGTTCAGTGAGTCCGAAGCAGCCAATTGCCTCTCCCCGGGCTAGACGTGGTAACCAATGCGCCTTTTGTTTATCAGAACCGTAGCGGTAAATGGGATACATGACCAAGCCACCTTGAACGCTGGCGAAAGAACGCAACCCAGAATCCCCCCGTTCTAACTCCTGCATGATTAGGCCATAGGCGACATTACTAATGTCGAGACCCCCGGCCTCCTCTGGTAAATTGGGTCCGAAAAAGCCTAACTCTCCTAACTTGGGGATGACCTCCGTAGGGAAAGTACCTGCCCGGTAGTGATCACGGATGAGAGGTAAGAACTCCCGTTGAACGAATTCATGAGCCGTCTGTTGAATTTGCAACTCCTCGTCGGTGAGCTGCTCCTGTAAATTATAAAAGTCGGGACCGTAGTAATTCATAGTGAGAAATTAGATACACATATCATGAGATGGTAAAAGAATTTAGGTTTCTTCGTTGACCCTGAAAATAATCTGCTTTCTTCAATGTGCATGAACAACAAGACGGTGCAGGAACTCCCGGGTCATCATCTTTTCGCAGGAGTAAATCATTTGTTTTAATTGGTCCACTTCATTGGATGTAAGGTGGTCGTGCACCAGGGCGGCAAATTTGGTTCTTAATTCATCGTCGGTCATCGGTTCCCGGGGATCACCTTTGGGATATTCCAGATAAGCTGAATACTCCGCGCCATCTTTCGTGGTAATGGTCACCTTGGAGGGTTGCTTTTCGGGGAAGAGTTTTTCAAACTCAGTACTGGCTTTCCCTTTGATGCGGTGGATGATGGTTTTTAACCGAGGGTCATGTATCCGTTCTGTTTCGAACGTACGCGGTGTGATCTCCCGGTCAAGGATCGCACGTGCCAGGCAGTAGGGTAAGGAGTGGTCGGCAGTCTCCCGCGTTGTGGGTTCGTATTTGTGAGGATCGAATAGAATGTCGCAGGCCCGCGCAATTGTGGTCACCACTACTTCATCGATCGCTTCTGGTTGAATGTCGTTTTCAATAATCACTTTTAGGGTAGCGCTGATGTGGGTATGGGTCAGGGCTTCGGTGGGGAAGGCTTTCATGGAACAGGTGCGGATGCGCCAGTCAGACCCTAAGTTCTCGGTTAGAACGGACTGGTCCCAATCAGGCCCGAATAC
>CAZBEL010000206.1:0-3702 GCA_964490885.1 uncultured bacterium | reverse complement strand
GGTAAACATTGACCCAGGCGTGTACCTTAATTCCCCTTTTATGTGCCTCGGTTAGAATGTACTCCATGGGGTCAAACCGATTTTCCAAGAGGAGCTTGCTTCGCGGTACCAGGTCCGAACGGTAAAGAGCATCCCCCCGGCCGCGTACCTGTACGAGAAGGTTGTTGAATCGATTTAACGTGGCAAAATCAAGGACTCGATCTATGGATTCGGGGGTCGTCATGGCAGTTCTAACAACCCACAGACAACGGTGCTCAAAAGCGCTCTCCGATTCAGTACCTAAAAGAAATGTAGTAAAAATAAAAAATAAGGCAACCCAGAGGTTTGCCTTAGATGAATGACAAGGGCGTTTTAACAAAGGGACAAGAGGTTGGTTATTCGCTTTTAGCGGAGGAGGCGGCTTTTTTCGTCGTTTTCTCTTTAGATTCCTTCGGGGCGGTGTGCCCTTCCATATCCACAAACTCGATCAATGAAACTGACGCCCGGTCATTATCCCGAAAACCAAGTTTGACGATGCGCGTGTAGCCCCCTGGGCGATTGGCATAGACCGGAGCAATCTCGTTGAAAAGGGTTGTCACGGCACCCTTATTGGGAATTCGCCGTAACACCTGGCGACGGGCATGAAGATCGCCCCGTTTTGCAAACGTGACTAAAGGTTCGATGAAACGGCGTAGTTCCTTAGCCCTACTATCGGTGGTTTGAATCCGACGATGCTCAATCAGGTTAATGGCTAAATTGCGGAGCATTGCCCGACGATGCGACGGGGATACTCCTAATTTACGACCCTTTTTCCCGTGCCTCATGATTACACATCTTGCTTTAAATATTGGTCAACATCCATGCCAAAATGCAGCCCCATCTCATCCAGCTTCTCTACCAACTCGGTGAGGGATTTGCGCCCAAAGTTCTTATACTTGAGCATTTCGTTCTCTTCTTTACTCACCAACTCATAGATGTACTTAATCCCCGCAGCTTGGAGACAATTATGACTCCGGACAGAGAGTTCCATCTCGTCAATGGTCAGCTTTAAAAGCTTGCGGATGTTTAAGGCTTCATCACTGATAATATCGGTGACTTCCAATACCTCGGGTTTACTGATACTCTCCACGACCTTGAAATGATCGATGAGGATGCTAGAGGAATAGCTCAAGGCATCCTTGGGTGTGATGGATCCGTCGGTATGAATATCCAGAGTTAAGATTTCTAAAGGCTCTTTCGCACCCGGTACAGGAGTAACTTTGAAGGTCACTTTTTTCACCGGATTGAAAATACTATCCAGAGCCAGGGTACCGATGGGAGCGTTGGGCAGAAGGTTACGTTCACTGGGAACATAGCCAACGCCTACGCCAATTCTAATTTCCATATCCAGTTTGGCCCCATCAATGAGCTCGGTGATATACAGGTCAGGATTTAGAACCTTGAACTGATCACTGGCCTCTTGAATATCCTTGGCCGTGAAGGTGCTTGGTCCTTCCAAGTGGAGGGTTACCTTCTCCGGATTGGACTCCTCAAGCTTAAAACGAACGCCCTTTAAATTCTGGATAATATCTGCTACGTCCTCGCGTACACCGTCAACTGCAGAGAATTCATGCAGCACACCATCAATACGAATGTTGGTAATGGCTGCCCCGGGAATACTGGTGAGGAGCACTCTCCGGAGCGCATTCCCCACGGTAATACCAAATCCCCGTTCTAGGGGTTGCAAGGTAATACGGCTGTACGAATCCGTTTCTGTCTTCTCGTCTATGGTAATGACTAAATTCAATTCTTTGGCCATAAATTGTTAAACCTCTTTTGTTTACTTATTTTGAATATAATTCTACAACCAGGCGTTCATTGGCAAGGACCTGCATATCTTCCCGAGCGGGAATATCTAGGAAAGTACCTTTCATGCGGGCCTTATCCAATTCCAACCACGGTAAATCCAAGTCACCTTTCACGCGTCGCATGGCATCTAGGATTACGTCTAATTTTCTGCTTTTTTCCCGCACTGCGATGACATCTCCGGGCTCCACCAGGTAGGAGGGAATGTTCACCTTCCGACCATTGACCAGCATATGCCCATGGTTCACCAACTGGCGCGCGGCCGCGCGGGTTGGGGCAAATCCCAAACGGTAGACAACATTATCCAACCGTCGTTCTAATAGTTGCATCAAGTTGGTCCCCGTTTCACCTTTCATCTGGGCTGCCTTGCGGAAATAATTTCTGAACTGGCGTTCCAGCAGACCATACATGATCTTGATTTTCTGTTTTTCCCGCAGCTGGAGGCCATAATTGGACAATCGTCGCCGACGGCTCTGGCCATGCTGTCCAGGATTGTACGGCTTGCGACTTAAAATTTTATCGTATTTGGGATTCCCAAAAATATTCTCCCCAAACTTCCGAACTAGTTTCCCTTTAGGTGTCTTTAATTTCGCCATGGTCGTATCCCTCTTCCCTAAACCCGGCGTCTCTTGGGAGGCCGACAACCATTATGCGGTAAGGGAGTTACATCGGTGATCGTGGTCACTTGTAAACCGGCCACGGCCAGGGAACGAATGGCTGATTCACGGCCTGAGCCGGGACCTTTCACCCTAATATCCACGCTGGTGAGACCCATCGCCATGGCCTCTTTGGCCACCTTTTCGGCTGCCAGGGAGGCTGCATAGGCGGTACTCTTCCGGGAACCCTTAAATCCCGATGTTCCGGCCGTCGCCCAGGCAATAACGTTTCCAAACTGATCGGTTAAGGTAATGTGGGTATTATTGAAGGTAGCCTTAATATGGGCGATCCCATGGGGCTCCACGTGTTTCTTTTTCTTCTTTTTCCCTTTAGGTCGAGCCAATTGTTTTATCCTTTCTTACCTACTTTGCGCTTCCCCAACCCAATAGTCCGCTTGCGACCTTTACGGGTTCGAGCATTGGTCTTAGTGCGCTGACCGTTAACGGGTAATCCCTTTCGATGTCGAATCCCACGGTAACTACCAGTATCCTTTAAGCGTTTGATGTTCATAGCAACTTCAGCACGCTTCTCGCCCTCTATCTTCACTCCTAACTTGGCGATTGCATCCCGAATGGCGATCACCTGTTCCTCCTTGAGGTCGTTAACCCTCAAGGTGGGATCCACCTTCGCCTGCGCGCAAATCTCTTGTGCTGTTGTTAGCCCAATTCCGTGAATATACCGCAGGGAATAAGCCAGTTGCTTATCCCGGGGTATGTCAACACCTGCTATCCGTGCCACAGTCTGCCCTAACCTTGTCTTTGTTTATGTTTGGGGTTCACGCAAATGACCATGACGACACCGTGTCGTTTGATAATCTTGCATTTAGAACAAATCTTTTTAACCGAAGGTCTTACTTTCATGGGAACACCTATTTCTGCCGATAAATGATGCGACCACGGCTCAAATCATATGGGGATACTTCCAGCGTAACCACATCGCCCGGTAGAATCTTGATGAAATGCATCCGCATTTTGCCACTCACATGGGCGAGAACTTCATGCGCCTGACCGCCAATATCAATTTCTACACGAAACATAGCGTTTGGCAATGTTTCCTTGATGACGCCGTCAATAGTAATGGGTTTTTCTTTAGCCACCGCTCTTTCCTCTAGTAAGGATGAAGGGTCCTTCGGGTTTGATCACAATGGTGTGCTCAAAATGGGCCGAGGCCTTTCCATCGGAAGTTAATACGGTCCAGCCGTCTTTGGCCGTGTAGACCTCT
>CAZBEL010000205.1:0-3730 GCA_964490885.1 uncultured bacterium | reverse complement strand
GTATAAACCACATTAAGTATCACAATCATCGTCAAAAGCAAACCAAATGAAGCTGAATAATCCATCCTTAATGACCCTTTCAAAATTGGTATTATTTCTTTACCCCACTAATTGTCACTGTCATGTATACAATCTAACCGCTATGTTCAGGCACACTTTTGTAGAACTGCAAGTTCTTGTACCAAAATTTTGATTGCAAGGCATTAACTATCCCGCTCTCATCAGTTACAAAGGTAACTTTAATATCTAACAAATCCAGGACCCGGGTTTTAAACGAATGATCTCCGAGGGGATAGAAATCGTTGCTGTCGCCATTGCTCCCTGTTAAGGTGAGGGAATTTCCGTCAGATGTAACCTCCACATACTCCGTTCTATCTACGGAGAAATAGGTACCCGTATACCGTTGCAACTCCGAGGCTGCCAGGGAGATAGTGTCTTCCTGAACAGGGGGCGCAGAAGACAACGCTGGAACAACATAGTTCGCCATCACGGCGATAAAGTTCAAGTGTCCCAGGGGATTGTTAAAAACTTGTTGAGCTATTACGAGAATCAAATCGTATTCCGGGAATACAATCACTTTTTGTCCCCCATGTCCAGAGGCGAAGAAGGTGCGATAGAAAGTATCCTGAGAATAGAAGTTCCCTCCCCACCATTGATAACCATAATCCGGTTGGTCAGCATTGTCAACGGTTAGCGTAGTGGACTTCACTACCCATTCTTCAGAAACAATTTGCTGGTCTTCCCAGCGGCCTTTTAGCAGAAATAAGTATCCCAATTTTGCCTGGTCAAGGGGTGTGAGATGTAGTCCACCATCCGTATCGGTAAGGCCGTTGGCAACTTCGTCCCAACGATATTCTTCGATGCCTAACGGTTTAAACAAATACTTTTCGCCGAACTCAACCACACTCATACCGGTATATTTTTCAATGAGATAAGAAATGGATAACGAAAGCCCACCGTTGTAGTAAAAGACCTCTCCGGGCTGGTGAATAAGCTTACGTTTAAACAAAAACCGCATGGGGTCCTGGCTGTTATTGATACGATTACAATCGTTCCGGCGGTCGGTGTATGGGTAGGTATGTTCATCCCACTCAAAACCAGCCGTCATAGACAAGATGTGCTTTAATTTAAGCTCACGCTTGAGGCTGTCTTTGTCAATGACATCCGCATATTCAGGGAAGAGATCTCTCACCGGTCGGTTTATGACTGCTTCAATATCGCCGTTAAAGTACCCCTGATCAATGGCAATCCCTAACAAGACCGACGCAAAGCTCTTGGTCACCGAAGCACTGTAATGAAGATCGCTACGGCGGTATCCGTTAAAATATTCTTCGAGAATGATCTTATCATCCTTGATAACGATGAGACTATGGATATTCTTAAGCTTCTCATTTTTAACATCTGCAACCAAATCCGTAAGCAATTCAGGGTTCATTCCCTGCTCCTCGGGGGTTGCGTATGGGAGAAAGGGTTGGCTAATAGCAAGATTCCCTCTACATGAGGCAGTGAAAGACAGTGCAACAAAAGCCAGCAAGAGCATCCTAAATAAACTTCCTGACTGGTATTTCCTATAGTGCTGGATTAACGGGAATATTCTGTTTAAGAACAACGTGAATAGAAAAACAATCTTTCGTGTTTCCTTATTTATGATCATGATGAACATCCTTTTTTTTCGAGTTTACTGAAATTGAATGACGAAGAAGGCGAACTGCAATCCATCGTACAACCCGTGGGAGATGATTAAGGGGAGCAGCCGGCGATACTTATAAAAGTAAAGACTCACTACCACACTTTTTAGCCCGATGGATATGATCCCGTAAACTCCCTGGTATAAATGGGCCAGACCAATAAGGGTAGAAGCCAGGAAGATCACGGCAATATGCCATTTCCTATTTTCCGATATGTTCCACAGGCACTTTAATAAAAAAGTCCTGGATAACTCCTCGAACAAAGCAATACCAAGCCACAATACGGGACCAAACCAAACAACCATCAAGAGGGGACTGTGAGCCAGGTCCACCATGACGTTTATGAGTTCTGTGTTGGGGGGATTATTGTTGGGCAACCATTGCATCAAGGTTGCCCGCTCCACAAAAAACATGGTGAAATAGACAGCCGTCAAGCCCAGCCCCACTCCAACATCCTTACCCCACGTACTTTCGCCGGAGTTGAAGGTTGTACGAAACGACGCCCGGAGTAAATACTTATTCAGCCACAAAATCAGGACCACGGAGCCTCCGCCAAAGAGTAAAGGATAGACCGTCATGTCTACGGTGGAGAAGTTTTCTGTTTGTGTCAGGCGATACCAGATCATAATCAAATTGATAGGCAAGATGGCTATGCTGATAGCCAAAATGTTCTTTAAGGCATTACTGTGGTTTCTAAACATTGTTTTTCCTTTCTCTCGATTGGGTTTTGATTTTACCTCTTTGAGCAGCTAGCTTGTACAAAACAGCGAAAAATGCCCAACTTATCAAAATGGTGATGAGGGAATTTTCCGGGCCAAACTCTCCCCCGGTAATGAAGACCGGACCGGTAAGTCTGCTCTCAATAAAATTAGAAAACTCCTGCGCCCCGGAAACGGTCATCCCAAAAAATACAAAACTGAAATTCCAACCAATATGTAGAGCGATGGGCATCCATAACCGGCCGGACAATGTGTAGGTCAGACCCGTTAACAACCCCAATTCCAGTGCAATGGCCAGGCCACTAAACCAGTTAAAACCACTATTGGTAAAATGTATGAAACCAAAGATGGAGGCCGAAATGAGCAGGGCCTTGATCGTACCTAAATATTTCTCCGTCACCCGGTAAATGATGCCCCGAAAAATCACCTCTTCCCAAACACCCATTACAAAAAAGATGATCCCTGGTTTAATGAGTACCACCACCGGATTAACTGCTACCGGGGAGTAATAACCGAACAAATACAAAATACCAGCCACTATGGCGACGATCACAAACCCCATCCCAAAACCGGACACGGCTTCCTTGAAAAGATGTACTCTCGAGAGTTCTGGGACTTGCCGCCGCTCCACCCTTTTATAATAAATCTGATAGGCCGCCAGAATCACCCCACCAACGATCACGGCCTGAAACCCCTTGGAGGTGTCTTCGTCCAAATCCATTAAACCAAATATTGGTTGTAAAATGAGCAGTTTCACCGCGATGGGCACAGCCAGACACCAGAGAATAGCGGTGACAATCCGCACGACAGGGTTTTCCAATATCCTCATATTTCTATCTTTCTCCTATTTGTAAAAGACTAGTCAGTGAACAATTCTTCGGCAGTAAGTTGGTTTTCATTAAAACAATCCCACCTTGAAATCATTGATCTGTAACCAAGGCCTTGATGGCCATGGGTAGCACTTCAGTAACCACATGTCCGGCAGGTGGCAATCCCACTAAAATCGCGCTAATGATTTCCTCCTGGGTAGCCCCAGTTTGCCGGGCCATACTAACGTGGAAAGGAATCCCGTTTCCAATCCTTAATGCAGCTAACACGGCCAGGTAAGCCAAGCGGTGAGTCTTAGGATCAAGGGCGCTGGCTTGGGTCAATCCCTGGACTAGGTTTCCCCAGCACCGCGCCTGTTCCGGTGCTTCTTTATTAAAGACTGTAAATGCTTCACTGATCATTTTGTCCATTTTTTCTCCTGCGTAAGGGCCATTATTTAGCCTGGACAAGTTTAGTGAGTATACCGAAGGGAAATCTTCCTTCCTTATAGGGAAG
>CAZBEL010000204.1:0-3746 GCA_964490885.1 uncultured bacterium | reverse complement strand
GGGGGGGCTGGTGATCACTAGGCGGATACTCTCGTCCGGGATTTCAGCCATGGACTGGCTGGACTTCTGGTAAAAACAATCGACTTTCATAAACAGAATTTACGGTGGCTAGGAAAAGAATCTGGGAAGAGTTGGAGAAATGGGAGAGGAGATTCATTGTTTATAAGGTGTTAAATATGAAATTGAATAGGGCAAAT
This sequence comes from uncultured bacterium, assembly GCA_964490885.1. Lineage (GTDB taxonomy): Bacteria > Fidelibacterota > Marinisomatia > Marinisomatales > TCS56 > CAZBEL01. Next base: position 3,549 of record CAZBEL010000204.1, on the reverse strand, counting down.
AAAGTGGGAATTCTAATAAATTATAGCATATGGGTTGTTTCTCACGCTACGCCATTAACCAATCATTGAAATAAAAGGTGTGAATATGCGAAAAGCATTTAGCAAACCATCACCAATTTTTCAGCACTACGTGGCGAGCAAAGGGCAACTTATCGCGGCAGGTGTGCTTTTATTTGGCCTGATATTAATAAGCTATGGCTACTTCCAACAAAAGATGGGGATTCTCTTTACCGGGCTATTCGTGGTAGTAGCTGGAGTCATCAATGCTGTATTGCAGCTTCTTGCGGGGGAGAATAAATAGGTGAGATAACTTCACCGTGCGTTGTTACCAACTGTCGCAAAACCAGGCCACGGCAACCCGAATCTATAGATATCGTTTAGTTGGTCAGATAGATAATTAATTATTTTTTTCTTTCTTATGTCGTCAACATGCCACTTGTGTTAGGAAATTTATCCGCTGGCCAGGAATACCCCTTGTATTACACAGTATTTTATTAAGCTATAAGTGTGACAAGGTAAAAGCAGATGAAACGTTTTTTCCTAATCTTGGTCTTGACTGCGCAACCGCTATTGTCCCAAGCAATTGTCTCCATGACCCAGATCGGGTAGCTCACGGGGCAGCCCTCCATGAACAATACGGGCGCTGTGAATGTTTACAGCACTGATTTAGGCAGCATGTTTTTGCATAGCGACGGACGCATTTATTTTCTATTTGGGGACACCTTTGGGCCTCTCGGTCCGCCTGGTACTTCAGGAGATTGGCGCTCTAACACCATGGCCTTCACCGGCGATACAGTGGCTGCGGATGGGATCATCTTCGAAGGATAGATTATCGACACTACCGGGCACGCGAAGGCTCTCGTTGAAGGGAATCACGATCCTAACGATGGGTCGGGAGAAGTAACGAAAATCCCCACGGCGGAGTGGAGTTTTCAAAATCGCCAGTATATGTGGTTCATGTCTGTGAAACAGTGGTTGGCACCAGGGGAGTGGATGGCGAGCTACGCTGAAGTTGTTTATTCCGACGACAATGGCAATATTTGGCACCGTTCGGGGATGAAACAAAGGGGGAGTAGTAATTTCATCCAAGTGGCGGTTGCAGAATATGGGGATTACTTGTACTTCTGGGGTATTCCAGCAGGCCGCTTCGGAAGTGTCAAGCTTGCTCGGGTTTCACCCTACGATGTTCTGGACAGTACGGCCTATCGATATTTTACTGGGTTTGGTTGGAGTACGAATGAAGCGGAGGCTGTGCTCATCGTAGACCCTCCTGCGGGTGAGCTTTCTGTGGTTTGGAATGCGTACCTCCAACGCTGGTTAATGATGTATTTGAATGAGAACACAGATTGCATCGGAGCGCGGGTGGCTGAACAACCACAGGGTCCGTGGGAAGATCCCCTACCAGTAGTGTGTGCAAATCAATATCCCAGCCTCTATGGGGCTTTCATGCATAGTCGTTACATGGATAATGGCGGCGAAACGGTTTACTTCCTCATGTCCCAATACGGTCTGTATAATGTCTTTCTTATGAAGGTCGTTTCCCACAGACGGGAGTTAAAATTGTGGGCGAACTGTCGACGTACCGTCCTGACGCATACATTTTGCATCAGAACTTTCCGAATCCCTTTAATGGTCAAACCCAGATAAAGTTTGATCTACCTACCAGAAATTGGCTAGTCCTCAACGTACTAAACACAAAGGGATAGCAAATTCGAACATTGGTCAATAGTGCGATAGCCCCTGGGCAGTTTACCATTGTTAGGGATGGCAAGGATGACCGTGGGATACCTGTTGTGGATGGGGTGTATTTTTTCTCCATCTCAGATGGAGAATACAATCAAACACTGAAAGGAGTATACCTGAAGTAAATTAGTTATCTATTATTCAATTCAAATTCCAGTGATCACCTAATGGATGAATCGCGATAAATTTGAATATGTGGTTTCAATTACATAAAGGAATTGACAGGTCAATCAAAGGAGGTCTCTCATGTCTGAAGCTACCCGTCTGCGCTGGTTAAGAATTGCGCTGATTGCTAATGGCATTTTGGCGCTCACCTTCATTCCAGCATCGATCATGATGTTGATGGACTCCCCTCTGATGCAAGCCGGATCACCCCCGGCGGCTGCCTTGCGTTGGCATCCTTACAACATTGCCTACGAAATGATGATCATTGTGATTCTTCTAGTTCTTTCCCTATTTCTCTGGTATGCAGCTTCCAATCCGGCTGAACACCGGTTGTTGATCCTGTGTGGGGCCGGGGTGTTCCTGGCTCACGGAGCGGTCATGTTTGTAGAAGCCCTTCTCATGGAGGGTGAATTAAGTCATCTCACGGGCGACGTTTTGCTTAACTTCCTCGTAGGGGGTATTCTACTATGGTTGCATCCGCGAAAGGAACCGGTAAAAGCATAAGTTGAGGAGTGGATGGTCTAGGGTCGATGAACACTGAGTTAACGATCGGAGTTCCCGAAGTTAATAGATGTTCCAAGCCATAACACCCATTTAGATTTTTGAAAAACCATTTCATCCTCACCCCTTATTTCCTGGACAAACTCCTTCCAGGATTAGAGGATATTGGTGCCCCGGGGTGGTATGTAAACAAAGTAACGCTACCCAAGGGTAGCCAACAATTGCGCATGGCAGCGCTGTACGGACCCCTGGCGCGGGAAGTCGCCGGGGCAATTCAGGATGGAAACCGTCCTGTTAGTATCGTTGGGGATTGTTGTGCTGTTTTGGGTGTAGCTGCCGGCTTGCAGCGTGCTAAAGTTGATCCTCTTTTAATCTGGTTTGATGCCCATGGCGACTTTAACACCTGGGAAACCACGCCCAGCGGTTTTTTAGGTGGTATGCCCCTGGCAATGTTAGTGGGTCGTGGTGAACAGACGATTCCGAAAGCATTGGGGTTACGGCCTTTGCAGGAAGATCGAGTATACCTGACTGACGCCCGCGATTTGGACCCCAGTGAGAAGCAATCCTTGAGCCAGTCCAGGGTTACCCATCTGGTGTCCGTGGAGGATTTGATAGATTATCCATTTCCTCCCATGCCCATTCATCTTCATTGGGATGTGGACATTTTGGATCCCACCGTGGCCCCGGCTGTGGATTATCCCGCCCCTAATGGGCCGGACAAAGCTCAGATGGAAAAGGCGTTTCGTTTTCTTGCCCGCTTGGACCGGGTTGTGGCCATTTCCGTCTCTACCTGGAATCCCGAGCGGGATAAAAACAGTCAAACAGCCCTGGTTTGCTTGAACCTCTTGCGAACAATCTTGTCCTCCTAATCCACAGGATTAATGGAGGCCGTAGTGTTTTCCGGTTTCGATTCAACTAATAAAGGTTGATTTTCGTTTAGTCCCACAAATAGAGTTCCTTAATTTCAAACCGGAGATACCTCATGGCGGCAATCGTTCAAGTGGAAAGACTGAAAAAGACATACGGCCCCCTCGTTGCTGTAGACGGTGTTTCTTTTACCATCCAGGAAGGTGAAATCTTTGGTTTGATCGGTCCCAATGGGGCTGGTAAGACCACCATTATTGAATGTTTAGAAGGACT
>CAZBEL010000203.1:0-3765 GCA_964490885.1 uncultured bacterium | reverse complement strand
CAACCAGAGACCAACACCACCGGCGCACCCCGCTCAAAAGCATGGAGTACGAATTTGGGATCCACCCGTCCGCTACACATAGTACGGATGATGCGCTGGGAAGTGGGATACTGCATCCGCGACAATCCTGCCAGGTCGGCGCCTCCGTAAGAGCACCAGTTACAGGCAAACACTACTACCTTTTCCATGGTGTTCTGCTCGGTGATGGCATCGATCTGGGCCATGATTTGCGAATCTTCGAAATGCTTCATGCGAATGGCGTCGAAGTTACACTCTGCTGCACAGGTGCCACATCCTTTACAGGCAGCCTCGATAATCTCCACCGGAATGTGCTGCTTGGGATCGCCACCGGTAATGGCATTGAACGGACACACTTTCACACAGCGCTGGCAACCGTTGCAAATGTCGGTAAGACATTGTGAAGTGATGGCTTCCACGCTGATCTCACCTGCATTCAGGAGGATCTGAGCTCGGGCTGCGGCAGCACTTGCCTGGGTAACGCTATCCTTCACATCTTTGGGTGATTCGGCGCAACCGGCGAAAAAGACACCTCCCGTGGGTGCGTCCACCGGCTTCAACTTGGGATGGGATTCCATGAAGAAGCCATCCTCTGTGCGAGAGAGGGTTAAGAGTTGCTGAATCATCTGGCTATCCCGCCGGGGAATGACCCCCACCGAAAGAACAACCATGTCAAACTCGTAATCCTTTACCATATTGGCCACCGTATCTTCCACGATGAGGGTGAGGTTTTTCGTCTTGGGATCTTCGAAGATTTCCCCGGGCAACCCACGAATATATTGGACACCGGCTTCCTTGCTGCGTCGGTATAGATCTTCGAACCCCTTCCCAAACGCCCTGATATCCAGATAAAATACGGTAATCTCAATGTCGGAATAGTGATCCTTTAGCAAGAGACTATCCTTGATCGTATTCATGCAGCAAATGTTACTGCAATAGGGATTCCCCTTAGTGCTCAGGGAGCGGGACCCCACGCATTGAATGAAGGCGATCCGCTTCGGCGTTTCACGATCTGTGGGACGGATAAAGTGCCCTTCGGTAGGCCCTCCGGCAGAGATCAGACGTTCGAATTCCATACTGGTGACCACGTTCTCAAACCGCGTGTATCCGTATTCATCCATTTCCGTGGGATCATACACGTCCATGCCCGTGGCGGTAATTACGGCCCCCACATCCAGGCGGACGATTTCATCTTCCATGTCGAAGTTGATACACGCTTTCTCACACACGTCAGCGCACTTTCCGCACGCGATGGGGTTCATGCCCAGGCAATTCTCCTCCTTGAGGACGTACACGGAAGGCACCGCCTGAGGGAAAGGCATATGGATGGCCTTACGCGAAGAAAAGCCTTGCTGAAATTCATCGGGAACCACGACGGGACAGACCTCTTCACAGTCACCACAGGCGTTACACTCGTCGGGATCCACGAACCGGGCCTTTTTCCGCACGGTCACGTGGAAGTTTCCAATGTAGCCGCCGATGTTTTCGATTTCGCTGTAAGTGAGGAGGTTAATTCGGGGATGTCGACCGACATCCATCATTTTGGGTCCCAGTATTCATATGGAACAGTCCATGGTGGGATAGGTCTTGTCCAAAGCGGCCATGATCCCTCCGATGGAAGCCTCCTTTTCCACAAGATGAACCTGGTACCCGGCATCTGCCAGATCCAAGGATGCCTGGATGCCTGCCACACCGCCTCCAATGACCAGCACTTCCCGGATAACGGGCAAGACCGTCTCGATCTGGGGTTCCAGGTGTCGGGCACGGGCTACGGATACACTCACGATATCTTTGGCCTTGTTGGTGGCGCCTTCCCAGTCGTTCAAATGGGCCCAACTGCAATGCTCCCGGATGTTGGCCATCTCCATGAGATAGGGATTCAGCCCGGCCTCGGACACACAGTTCCGAAACGTCGGTTCATGCATCCGGGGAGAGCAGGAAGCCACCACCACCCGATTCAAGTTATATTCCTTGATGTGCTTCTTGATCTCTTGCTGGCCAGGTTCGGCACAGGTGTACTTGTTTTTTACTGCACAGACCACGTCCGGCAGAGATTCGGCATACTCCCGCACCTGGCCACAATCTAATGAGCCGGCAATGTTCTTCCCGCATTCGCAGACGAAAACACCGATTCGCAGGTCGTTATCCTTCATCAAATGCTCCAGGATTGAGTTTAAGGTTAATAGTTTCAAATCTGAGGTTCAATTGCCTTTTCCAACTCCATTGGGTCTCACAACCCCGGCTAAGAACGGTTTTGTTAAGTGAATAATAGGGTCTCATCCGGAGCTCAACCCCTCCACACGTTCCATCGTTAGGGAGGCGATGTCTTTAATTGGAATCCCGTACTGCTCCCGTACGTGCTGGTCTTTCATGGTACAGATAAGGTGAATCTGACATTTAGGGCAGGCCACTGCTAATACATCCGCTTTGGTGTGGTGGGCCTGGCGTAAGCGTTCCGTCTGGATATGTTTAGAGGTGAGATCACAATTAACCCAAGCACTTACCCCACAACACAAGGCCCCTTTACCAGACTGACTCATCTCTACTAACTGATTACCGTTTTTCCCGCTAAGCACCTGGCGGGGTTCGTCGTAAATCCCTAAGTGCCGCCCCAAACGACAGGGATCCTGGTAAGTAACCGTTTGGTCAACGGTCTTCAATTGAAGATCTCCAGCTTCAATCTTTTGGGCAATAAATTGAGAGATGTGTTGTAGCGTTATGGATATATTAAAGCCCTCCCGGGGATATAATTCTTTAAAAGCGCTAAGGCACTCCGCACAGGAGAAAAGGATGGTCTTGGCACCGGTCTTTTTTATGGCCTCAAGATTGAGTGCCGCTAATCGCCGAAAGGTTTCCCCCTCACCATTCCAGTACAAGTCGTGACCACAGCAGCGTTCCTCGGCCATTACCACCGGTGTGATCCCTAAATGGTTTAGCAATCTGATACTGCTAATTGCAGCTTGGCGAAGATTCAAGTTTAACTCACTGAAGAGCACATCGTAAAGCGGGGTACAACCCACATAGTATAGGGTTCCCCCTTCTTCAGCTACTTTGAGATCGTCAGGGAGCCAGTCCAGACGGTGGGGTTGGTAAGTTTCTTCCGCCTGCAACCGTTGGAACTGATGAATGGCACCGCTGTGGGAGCACTTCCCCTGGAATCCCTGTGCAGTAGCCCCGCTACGGAGCACCTGGGTAAGCTCGTTATACTGTACGTTGGAAGGACACACTGCCGAACAACGCTTACAGGTCAGGCAACTCCATAGATCATAGTCCTGCAACAAACTTCCGTTCAGATTTTGGGTGCTCTCCCGCACCATGAGTCGGGGTGAGTATTTTCCACTAAAGCGAGACACGGGGCACACACTGGTGCACTTCCCGCAATCCAGGCAAGCAAGGGCATTCGTCGTGCGAACACGGTCCTTTAGTGCCGTATTCACTCCTTAATTCATCCTATTCTTGTTGAGGTTGATCAACGGCTAATCCTTCTCTGATCCTTTAGCCTTGGCAACTTCACTTGCGCTACGCTTCACAACCACGGTAGCAAACTCTCTTACAGTGCTTAAAAAACGTTCGGTATTCCCGCTGGGGATCTGGTGGTACTGGATATGTTCTGGCGGAATCCCTAAGAGATAGGAAAGCTGTTTTATCTTACGTGCATTTTCCTCCGCTTGATTGACGCCAAACTGGTAATGGCAACTTCCCTTTTCACAACTAGTTAGTAGAATCGCCTGGGCCCCTTTCTGAAAT
>CAZBEL010000202.1:0-3780 GCA_964490885.1 uncultured bacterium | reverse complement strand
CTTTGACCATCAGGATTGGGAGTCTACTCCTGGTTACTACACTGCCGATTTTCGTCCTACAGGGCAGGATCTGTATCGCTGGCCCATAACAGTAACTACCAATGTCCCGGGCGTTGTGAACATTGAATTAGATGAAATACGAGATTTACCCCCAGATTTTGTTCTGCGGTTAGTTGATTTGGAATCCCGGGAGGTGCATACCCTACAGTTAGGAGATACTTATCGTTATCCCAGTGATGGTTCCGGTGTTGCCCGTTCGTTTATGTTGTTGGCTGGGGCACCTTCCGCTTTGGAGGGTGAAATGCAAAAGTTGGACATCCTCCCAGATCGCTTCGCCCTGGCCCAGAATACACCCAATCCTTTCAACCCCGTTACCTCCATTGGGATCAACCTGCCTTCCTCTGGGTTGGTGACCTTAAAGATCTACAATCTCCTCGGACGGGAAGTGGTTACCCTTTGGAATCGAACGCCTTTAGATCGTGGGTACCACACTACCCTTTGGAACGGAAAGGATGCCCGGGGTAGCACTCTCCCCAGCGGAGTCTATCTCTACCGGGTAACGGTTTACGATACGGAGGGGGCGTTACGTTACCAAGCCATGAAAAAAATGATACTGGTGAAGTGAGATGAAGAAAATCCTATTGCTATGTCTTCTATTTGTGGCTGTGGCGGTTACCTTTTCCCTGAGTCAAGGAAGTGCCAAGGCCTTCGGGAAAATCACCCTGCCATTAGGGAAAGTTGAGGTTCAACAGACGGGCTCTGACAAATGGCAGCGTGCCAAACCCAATCAAACAGTATATGAAGGGAACGTGGTTCGCACGTTGGCCCGTTCCCGGTGTGAGATCACCCTGGTGGGTGGGGGGAAGGTCCGCATCGGAGAGAACGCCGAACTTGTCCTCACCAAGGCCAGCGTAAAGCCCATGGAAAAGAATTTCCAGGCCAACCTGAAAAAGGGAAATATCTGGGTCTCCGCCAAGGCTGCTTTTGGCGAAAAGAAGAATGTTTCCGTGCGTACCCCCACAGCTGTAGCGGCCATCCGCGGGACCAAATACCGGGCCCAGGCTGGGGAAGAGGAAAGTTCAGTGCTGGTCTACAAAGGGAAGGTGGACGTGAACTATGCCAAGAACGTAGTAGACGAACGGCAGGAAAAACGTAAAACCGGCGCCCCTGGCGGAAAGCCCAAGTTCAAGTTAGGTCCGGTTCAGGAAGTGGAAGCACCGAAACAGGTGGCTGGTCCCTACGAGGTCACCCTGGAAGAATGGATCACATTGGTAGAAGGGATGCAGATCAACGTGCGTAAGGATGGGAAATACAACCTGTTCAAGTTCGACCAGACCGCCGACGCTGCCTTGGATTTTGTTAAGTGGAACAAAGAGCTGGACGGCGAGGAGTAACCCTTTTCCACTTGGGCTTGAACATGAATACCTGTCCTCGGTAAGTGGAAGTCCACACCGGGAACACATAAGAAAATATGTCTGAACTTTTAAAACGAGGCGCAATTGGAAGTCTCGTCGGTCTTTTTATTGGATTGTTGATTGCCTACGGTACCACCATCCAGGGATTTTTCCTTAAGGATTTATTGGACGGCTACGAGTTCCGTTCCTACGACTCCCGCATGCAGGCGCACGTAGCCAATGTGGAAGAGGCCTCCATTGATACGGTGGTCATAATTGATATTGAGCAAATGTCTGTGGCTGCGCCGGAGGAAGGGGGTCTGGGGAATTACAAAGACTGGCCCCACGCCTACCATGGACAATTGATTGACGTGGTGAGTTCGGGGAATCCCCGAGCGCTATTGTTTGATATCATCTTTGACCGGGAAAACACCTTCCAATACGAACTTGTTCGGGCCCTGGCGGCCTCCGGCAGGCTCCTGGATGAGAACCTGAAGGCGGTTACCGAACAATATTTAATCAGCAACGATCCTGAACGCTTTGTGAATTCCACCCGGCAAAGCGGGAAAGTCTACCACGCTTTGGTCTTCGAGGAAGAGGATACTCTGAATTTCCTCTACCGCATGGATAGTGAACCCGAGGGTTACGATCCTTCCAGGCATATCCTTTCCATACCGAAGGAGCAAGCAGAACGTCTCCCCCGCGGGGCTCGCTTGGGGAATACATATGTTGAGTTGTTGTCTGCTGCTAAAGGGGTGGGGAGTGCCAACTTCCCTCAAGACCCCGATGGCATTACCCGCCGGGCACCTACCGCCATCTATTTCGAAGGACCAGGGCATGTTTACCCATCCCTGGCTATGTCGGCCATGATGGATGTCTTAGGGATTCCCAAAGATGGTCTGAACTACGATTTTGACAATCATATTCTAGCACTGACGGATACTACTGGCGCAGTGGTGCGGGAAATCCCCATCGATGATGAGGGGCGTATGTTTATCAACTTCGCCGGACGTTTTAAAACCTTTTATTACCTGCCCTACATGTACTGTTTCGACCCCGAAATGCTGGACCCAACTTACTGGGAGAACAAGATTGCCATCGTGGGCACCTCCCTACCCGGCCTTATGGATCTACGTAATACTCCCGTGCAGGAATCTTTTGCTGGGGTGGAAATCCATGCCAACGTTCTCTATAGCATCATGAAAAATGAATTCATACACCCCAATAGCCCAGCAGTCAATCGCGCGGTAACGATTCTGTTAAGTCTAATCATTGGTTTTCTACTCGGTCTTCCCACCAAACCCCTCTGGTCACTACCCTTGGCAGTTGTGAGCATCGCTGCCTGGACAGTTTTTGCCTACAGCCAATTCATCACCCAGCTGGTGGTATGGGAGGTGGTACGCCCTATATTTGGGATTTCCTTCACCTACTTTGGCGTATTCGCTTACCACTTTTTAGTAGTGGAGAAGGACAAGCGTTTTTTAAAGAGCACGTTTGGGGCTTATATCTCTCCGGAGTTAATTGATCAGATGTATGAGGAGAAGCAGGAGCCCAAGTTAGGTGGGGATTCTGGGATCAAGACGGCCTATTTCACGGACATCCAGAGTTTTTCCAGTTTTTCTGAGGTGCTGAGTGCTTCCCAGTTAGTAGAGTTACTGAATGAGTATTTAACAGTAATGACGGATGTACTACTAGGTGAAGGGGGAACATTAGACAAGTATGAGGGGGATGCCATTGTAGCCTTTTTCGGGGCACCCTTACCCATGGATGACCATGCTTATCGGGCGTGTTTAGTAGCCTTACGGATGCAGGAGGAGTTAGGGGGGTTAAGGGAGAAGTGGGCCAGTGAGGGTGAGAAGTGGCCGGAGCTAGTTCATGAGATGCGGATGCGGATTGGGATCAATTCGGGGGATATTGTTACGGGGAATATGGGAAGTAAGATGCGCATGAACTATACCATGATGGGGGATGTGGTAAACACGGCAGCGCGATTAGAGGCCTCGGCGAAGCAGTATGGGATCTACATACAGGTAACGAAGCAGACGTTAGAGTTAGCGGGAGTGGATCAGTTTGAGGTACGGGAGATAGACCGGGTGAGGGTAGTGGGGAAGAAGGAGGCGGTGGAGACGTATGAGTTAATGGGATTGAAGGGAGAGTTAAGTGATCAGGAGGAGGAGATGCGCAGATTATATCATGAGGGGTTGGAGTTATATCGATCCCAGGCGTGGGATTTGGCGCAGGAGAAGTTCAAGGCATCGGAGGCATTGGAGGCGGTATTTCCCAAGCGGCCTACGACACCCAGCCGGGTTTATTGGGAGCGCTGTGAGCATTTCAAGGCCAACCCCCCAGGAAAAGACTGGGATGGCGTCTGGGTCCTGACGAAAAA
>CAZBEL010000201.1:0-3800 GCA_964490885.1 uncultured bacterium | reverse complement strand
TAATACGCGTCTTACCCACCTGATCCGGTCCCGGCAATCAGCCCTGTGTGTGGGCCTGGACCTAGCGCCGGAAACCTTACCTGGTAACTTCCGGAGTCTAAAGGATCTTCAGCGCCTTACGGCCACGATCATTGATGCTACCCGTGAAGTTGCCGTGGCTTACAAACCCAACTTGGCTTTTTTTGAACGGTGGGGTAGCCAGGGATTCAAATGGTTGGAAGAAACCATGGCCCTTTTTGATGATGAGGTAGTGATAATCGGCGACGCCAAACGGGGGGACATTGGAACCACTGTACAACAATATGCCCGTGCCCTTTTCGATCATTTTGGATTTGATGCGGTAACCGTGAATCCTTACATGGGTAGAGAGGCCATAGAACCTTTTATTGGAAATCCTCAGAGAGGTGCTTTTATTCTGTGCCGTACCTCCAATCCCTCCGCCAGGGATTTGCAAGATCTAATGGTGGGTGAGGGGACTCTCTACGAACAGACGGCCCGGTTGGCAGTTAAATTGAATGTTCGTCATAACGTGGGTTTGGTAGTTGGGGCTACGGCTCCCCAAGAAATACAGCGCGTCCGTACTTTAGCTCCTGGCATGCCGTTTCTACTCCCAGGTGTGGGGGCTCAGGGAGGGGATCTGGAAACCTGCCTGCGACTGGCGATTCATGACGGTTTAGCCTTAATTACAATTTCCCGCGGTATTACACACGTGGGTGAGGGAAGTTACCGGGCTATTCAGGAAGCGGCACGGACTTACGCCCAAAGAATCCAGGCTATTTTGAATGACTGACGAAGAATATTTAGAGCTTTTTCGTGAGACCGGTGCCCTTAAAGAAGGACACTTCATCCTCACTTCGGGACGCCATAGTCCCACTTATTTTCAGTGTGCCCTTGTGTTGCAGCATCCCCGTTATCTCCAGACTATGGCCGAAGCAATCGGGGAACATTTCAGGACAGAAACCATTGACGTAGTTATCTCTCCGGCCGTGGGGGGCATCGTTTTGGGGACTGCTGTGGGCCAGGTGCTGGATACCCGAACGGTCTTTGCGGAACGGGTGAAGGAAAAGATGGCCTTGCGCCGGGGATTCCAGATCTATCCCGGGGAGCGCGTTCTTATTGTGGAGGATGTTATCACCACGGGAGGTTCAGTACAGGAAGTCCAGGTACTGGTGCACCAGGCCGGTGGGGAAGTTGTTGGTGTGGCCACCATTGTGGATCGCAGTGGCGGAAGCGTGCGGTTGCACCCCAAGCAACTGGCGCTGGTCTCGCTGGAAGCCTTGAGTTATGCTCCGGATGAGATCCCACCCGAGTTAGCCCGTATACCACCACAAAAACCAGGAAGCAGGAAGGAATTATGAAACGCTATTTGTTGTTAGGAATACTCAGTATGTTTGCACTCCAATGTACTCAGAAAGAAGAGGAGGTCGCGGTGATCTCCACCCGGTTTGGGGATATGGTGGTCACCTTTTTCCCGGAAGTGGCGCCTAAGCATGTGGAAAGTTTCAAGTTATTGGCCAAAGAAGGGTATTTTGATGGTACCACTTTTCACCGGGTGATCCCAGGGTTCGTCATTCAAGGGGGTGATCCTAATTCCCGTGATGAGGATCGTACCAATGATGGAACAGGTGGCAGAGCTGGGAAATACTACGGTTTGGGAGATGAGCAAGATTCCTCCACCTGGACCATTCCCGCTGAATTCAATGATTCTTTACACGTCCGAGGGACCCTCTCCATGGCTCGCAGCCGCGATCCTAATAGTGCCTCCAGCCAATTCTTTATCTGTGTTGACGCCCTCCCGCGCTTGGATCATAAATACACAGTCTTTGGCAAGGTTATCCAGGGGTTGGATGTTATCGACAGTATCGTCGCTGTTCCCACTCCAAGGAAGAGGGATCCCCTTTATCAAGGTGTCGACGGGGATAATCCTTTAGAAAATGTGGAGATGACTGTCCGTATCCTTCCCCGCAGTCAAGTACTATCCTCCGAGTCATAGATGTGACTGAAAGTCACGTGTTCCATGGGTAATGTTTCCATAGGATTGGCTCTGAGCGGTGGTGGGGCGCGCGGGGCAGCGCATATCGGTGTACTCCAGGTTCTACAGCGGTCTGGGGTCCAAGTGGAAGCGGTAGCTGGTACCAGCGCCGGGGCAGTCATTGGGGCTATGTATGCCGCCACCCAGGACCCCCACTGGGTAGAGCAACGGTTCAGGGAGTTTTTAGTAAGCGAACCTTTTGCCAATTTGGGAACCAGCAAGATCTCTTCTGAGCAAGACCCCCATTCGGCTTTTGGGCAAATTGCCAAGAAGGTTAAGGATCAGATTGTTCTGGCCATGTCTCTCCATCGAGCTTCAATTATTAAAAAGGAACGACTTAAAGCGGCTTTCGAGTTCTTGATTCCCGTCGCCACCTTCGAAGAGTTACAAATTCCACTCTTGGTCGTAGCCACCGATATTCAGTCTTGCCAACCGTGTGTTTATTCTGAGGGGGATCTAGTAGAAGCAGTGGTGCAAAGCGGCACCATTCCAGGATATGTACAGCCCACCATTACGGGAGAAAAGATCCTCGTGGATGGCGGTGTATCCATGCCTAACCCCACACCGGTTTTGAAACCAATAACGGATTTTGTCGTCGCTGTGGATTTGCGGAAACAAAATTTGCCACCCCTGCCAGAAGTGAATATTTACGAAGTTCTCATGCGTTCTGATCAGGTGACATATGTTGAGTTATCCAAGCGTTTGGTAGCTTTGGCCGACTTCGTCATCGAACCAGAAATTGACAATATACACTGGTCACAATTTGAGAAATTTGATGATCTCTTACAGGCGGGAATTCTGGCAGCCGAAGCCAGCATTCCGGATTTGGAACCAAAACTGAAGGGAGAAAAACCGTGGTGGTTACGCTGGAAACAATGGTTTGGACTCAATCCATAATCGTGTAACTTTTCCTCTTTTGCAGCATCAGATAATTCCGAAATGAGACCATTCCTACCGTTTTTTACGTTCTTCCTGGGTTTACTCTTTCAACCGGTAGAGGCCCAGTTTGAGAATCCGGTTCACGTAACCGCCAAGGTAAGCCAGCCGGCACGTGCTGGGGAAGTGGTAGACGTTATTCTCACCGCTGAAATGGATCAGGAATGGCACCTTTATGCTGTGTACAATGCCGGAAAAGGTCCCATTTCCACTTCTATCTCAATTTCTGGCGATATCGTAGAGCAACAGGGATCCGTCCAGGAGCCTCCACCGGTTGAATCTTACGACGAAGGGTTTGGGACAAATACACGCTACCATATTGGTACTACGCATTTTACGATCCCGGTAAAATTGAAATCTGAGATTGCTCCAGGTACGTACCAGTTAGAAGCTAAAATTCTTTTCCAGGTCTGCAACGCCTCCCTATGTTATCCACCTAAGGAAGAAGTGGTGTCTGTACCCATTGTTATTGAGGCTGGTGACCCTCGACCTGATAAGCTGGAGCTGACGGTTGCCACAACGGAGGTTTTCGACCGGTCAGGGAATATCGATTTGCAAGCGGCTATTAGTAAGGGATTCTGGTCATTCATTCTCCTATCCCTTTCCATGGGGTTCCTGGCCCTATTGACACCCTGTGTCTTCCCCATGATACCCATCACGGTCTCTTTCTTTACTCATCAAGGTGAAATAGGTGTGGGGCGACCCGTGCGACAGGCTGGTATTTATGCCGTAGGTATCATTGCCACATTTAGTTTGTTGGGCTTTTTATTGGCTGCTACTTTGGGAGCGGCTGGCGCTAACCAGCTGGCGGCCAATCCGTGGGTCAATCTCT
>CAZBEL010000200.1:0-3802 GCA_964490885.1 uncultured bacterium | reverse complement strand
CCACGAGTAAGCATACAGATTTTAAAATAGGAAATCGTACGGACAGAATAATAACCCAGGTGCTGGGAAACCTCAAAGATGAAGGTATGCCAATCAGGCCTATCCAACTACAGGACGTTATAAATCTCGGGTAGGTGGCCGTCCTCAAAGACGATATCCACCACCACCCCCATAATTTGTGTAATCTTTCCAAAATGTTCCATTGGTTCCTCTTAAGTATTCCGTAATGCTTCGGCCCCGCCAACAATGTCCAACAACTCTTTAGTGATGGATGCCTGGCGGGCTTTGTTGTAATCGCGCGTGAGATTCGTAATCATTTCCGAGGCGTTATCCGTGGCGGCGCCCATGGCTGTCATCCGGGCTGCCTGCTCGGCGGCGTTGGATTCCAACAGGGCTTGCCACATTTGCACATTTAAATGTCGCGGTATTAAGGAATTCACGATCAGTTCCTGTGAAGGTTCAAACAGAAACTCTCCATAATCAACTGCCCCTAACTCAAGATCCTCTTCCCCCAGAACCAGAGGTAAAAAGGGTTGGGTGATGACTTCCTGGCGCACGACATTTTTAAACTCGTTGTAAATCAAAATTACTTTATCTAAGTCGAAGTGCAGATAAAGTTCGGTAATTTGGTCCACAATGGAAATAGCGTGGCCGAAGTTCAGTTCTTTCCAAAAGCGCGTATATTCCCCAATGATGGGGTATGGTTGCTTGCGGAAAAAATCACGACCCTTACGCCCCACGCAGATGATTTTAATTTCCTTGTCGCGGTAATCCTCTAAGATTGCCATGGCACGCCGCAGGATATTGGAATTGAAACTGCCACACAGTCCGCGATCCCCTGTGATAACCACTACTCCAACGTGAACTGGATCCCGCACTTCTAACAAACGATGCAGGCGACGATCAATGGCAGGGAGTAAATCCCGGAGCACTTCCTGTAACCGATGGGCGTAGGGTCGCGCTTGTTCCATATTCAATTGCGCGCGCCGGAGCCGGGCTGCCGCTACCATTTTCATGGCCCGGGTAACCTTCTGAATATTCTTAACCGATCCGATCCGGTGGCGAATGGTTTTTAAACTGGCCATGACTGAATAAAATCGCCTGTACGGTTTATGAGTTATTCACAGATTTCAACATATTATGATCAAGGGCGTTCTTTGTAGCCTGAGAGGAAATCTTCCAGGGTTTTCTTCAAGGCTGCCTGGATATCGTCGGTGAGTTCTTTTTTCTCAGCAATATCAGCTAACACACTACTGCCACTGGTTTCCATGTAGGCCAGGTATTCTTTACTGAAAGATCGTGTCTTTTCAATGGAAAGATCATCCAGGTAGCCGTTAACGCCTGCATAAATCACCGCAATTTGTTTTTCCACAGGCAAGGGCTCGTACTGATCCTGGTTAAGAATTTCCACCAAACGATAGCCCCGGGTGAGTTGTTGTTGAGTGGCTTTATCCAGATCGGAACCGAATTTTGCAAAGGCTTCCAATTCCCGGAACTGAGCAAGATCCAGGCGCAATGAACCGGCAATCTGCTTCATGGCCTTGATCTGGGCATTTCCCCCGACGCGAGAAACGGAGATACCCACATTGATGGCTGGTCGTACACCGGAATAGAAAAGGTCGGACTCCAGAAATATCTGACCATCGGTAATGGAGATGACATTCGTGGGAATATAGGCCGACACGTCCCCTTCCTGCGTCTCGATGATAGGCAGTGCCGTGAGTGATCCGCCCCCTAATTCATCATTCAATTTAGAGGCCCGTTCCAATAACCGGCTGTGGAGGTTGAAAATATCCCCCGGATAAGCTTCGCGTCCCGGTGGACGTCGCAATAAGAGGGAGACTTGCCGGTAGGCTACCGCATGCTTGGAGAGATCATCGTAAATAATGAGGGCATGTTGACCACTATCGCGGAAATATTCACCGATCGTACATCCGGCATAGGGTGCCAGAAATTGTAATGGAGCCGGATCAGAAGCATTAGCAGCAATGACTGTGGTATAATCCATGGCCCCATGGGCATTCAACTCGGCGATGACGCGAGCCACCGTTGAGGCCTTTTGACCGATGGCCACATAAATACAATAAACCGGGGCCTCTGTATTCTGAGTATCCTTCTGGTTCAGGATAGTATCGATGGCAATAGCCGTTTTACCTGTCTGGCGATCCCCTAAAATCAATTCTCGCTGACCGCGGCCGATGGGAATCATGGCATCAATGGCCTTAATCCCCGTTTGGAGAGGTTCTTTTACAGGTTGCCGGGCTAGAACACCCAGGGCCTTCCGTTCGATACGGTGTTTTTCAGTCACTTTTAAAGGTCCTTTACCATCCAACGGCTGCCCCAGAGGGCTGAGAACCCGTCCCATTACCTCCTTGCCAACACCGATTTCTACCACTGCACCCGTTCGTTTGGCCAAGTCACCTTCTTTTACCAGGTAGCTCTCCCCAAATAATACAAGACCCACATTATCTTCTTCCAAGTTGAGGGCCATGCCGTAAATACCGTTAGGGAGTTCCACTAATTCATTGGCCATAACGTTCTCCAGACCACTTACGCGGGCGATTCCGTCTCCCACCTCCAGGACTTCACCTACTTCGGCCACATCCAGGTGCATTTCAAACTGGTCTATCTGTTCCTGCAGGAGTTTTCTAATCTCAGTAGTGTTAATATCCATAGTTCCGTTTATTAGTTAAGATTGTAAAAGGGCTGTCCGTAATTGGTTCATCCGATGTTGAATTGAGCCATCCAGGAAAAGATTCCCCATGCGCAACTTCAAGCCGGCTATTAAGGAAGGATCAACTACATTCTGCATGGTTGTATTTCTTCCCAACGCTTTTTCTAAAGCCTTTCGAATATGATCCTGATCTTGGGGTTTCAGCTTGACAGCCGAAAATGCGGTCACTTCCACCACATTAAGGTAAACTCGGGCCACATTCTCGTAGATGGAGGTGATTGCCCGGAACCGGGACCACAGTTTAGCATCGGCCAGTAGGCCGAAGAACTCAGCTGCCACCGGGTGGCAACGCTCCTTGAGAATAGCCTGCACAATACCAGCCTTTTGGGCACCGGTGATTTTCCTGGATTGGAAAAAAGCCAAGAACAGCTTTTCAGCTTTCAGTAAATAGGCCAGGACTTGGAGGCTTTCCCGGACTTCCTGGACACAGTGCGCCTCCCGGGCTACCGAAAACAGCGCTTGGGCGTAACTTTTAGATTTACGATCGAGCCTCATGGAGCGTGTCCAATTCTCGCAGGGAGTCGTTAATCAAGGTGAGATTATCCTCAGTGGTAAGGTTTTTCTGGATTAACTTCCGCGCGATGTGCAGGGAAAGGTCCACCACTTCGGTACGTACTTCGTGGAGGGCTTTTTGTTTTTCCATTTCGATCCGGGTTTCGTCCTCACGGATGAGGGCCTGAGCCTTATCCTTCGCTTCTTGAAGGGTTTCCTCCTTCAACTTCCGTGCAGCCACCTTACCCTGGGCAAGGATGTCCTGAGCGTGGGCGTGGGCCTGTGCCAGGATGGCCTTGGATTCAGCCTGGAGCCGCTCGGTTTCTTCACGGGCTTCCTGAGCTGCCTTTAGCGAGTCTTGGATCCGATTCTCACGCTGCTCCAGCATCTTTAGGAGGGGCTTCCAGGCATATTTAGTCAATATACCCAACAGAAGCAAAAAGGTGACGACGGTCCAGATGAACAGGCCCGGATCTAATCTCGTCAGGGGATTATCCATAACGTATACCCATATTGTTAAAAAGAATTCCGGGGTGTTTTATCTCATCAAGACGATGAGCAGACAGAACACCTCCC
>CAZBEL010000199.1:0-3821 GCA_964490885.1 uncultured bacterium | reverse complement strand
CCTTGTTGCAGAGACGTTCTGTTACCGGCAGTTGCAATTGATTGTAATGTTCGCTCTTTAGCCAGGGGTACTCTCCAATATCATCAGTAAACAGACTCTCCTTATAGAGGGGACGGTAGCCAGCATAGGTATATATCCCTTCAGCCTGCATGGCCTTAAAAAATACTTCTCGGGAAAGCCCATGGAAAGCAGAAGCGTCATATTTTAATAAGTAGATATGATTCGCACTCCGGGTTGTTTGAGGATAGGTTCTTATGGGCGTTAGACCTTTAATTTGGCCTAAGGCTTCGTCCAGCCGACGACGATTCTTGTCACGGAGGGTCATGGTTTCGGAGATGGTATCCAATTGAGCCAGGAGAATGCTGGCGGCAAAGGCATTCAACCGGAAATTTCCCCCGGCTACCCGGTGTTCGTACCAGGCCCCCTCACGCACACGACCACAGTTATAATAAGAAAAACAGTTGTCGATAAAGGTTTCGTCGTTGGAAACGATGGCCCCTCCCTCTCCAGCAGCCATGTTCTTGCTACTCTGAAAACTGAATATGCCCCCCAGCCCTAGGGCCCCCACCCGCTGGTGATTCCATTCCGCCCCGTGCGCCTGAGCCGCATCCTCTATGACCTGTAAGTCATGTTTTCGGGCAATTTCTAAGATTTGATCCATGTGGGCCGGATTACCTCCCATGTGCACCGGCATGATCACACGCGTGCGACCAGTAATGGCTGCTTCAATCAACGCTGGATCCAGATTGAAAGTGTCAGGATCTACATCAACAAATACCGGTACAGCATTGGCCATAAGTACTGCCGTTGCCGTGGCAATAAAGGTGTAAGGCGGAATAATGACTTCATCCCCCGTGGCAACACCGGCAGCTTTCAAAGTAACCCATAATGCCGCCGTTCCCGAACTGGTACTGATACAATATCGCGCTCCCTGGAACTGGGCAAAAGCCGTTTCAAAATCCTGGATAACCTGACTCCCGACTCCCCAGACGCCACTTTCTAAGGTGGAAAGCAAGGCCTCCTTTAAAGGATTCGTTATCGGTGGCCAGGAAGGAAATGGTTTTTTACGAACAGGTTGACCGTCAAAGAGTGCTAAAGAACTCATGTCTCTTTCCTTTTTAATGAATAATGAATACAAAAATTAGGCATGCCACTTCTTTCATCCAACGTCGGAACGATGTGCAAGGAATAGAATTCATACCGAAATGTGACTGTTTTTCACTCCCTACTGACAACTCGTTACTTGCGTTTGTCAATCTTTCAGGCTGGGGTGTCTATGCGACAAAAATGCGTTTTTGGTACGGGTCTTGAATAAAATCAGGCGAAACGTGTTTGGGGAAAAACGGAATTAACCAAAAAGAAAGGAGAGCAATTATGAACTTAATAAAATGGACACCTCGCAAATCACTAGTAAGCGATTTTGATCGCATGATCGACGAATTCTTTGAAAACAGTTGGTTTCCTACCTTCAACATGGCCACCTGGAGTCCGGCAGTGGATATCGAGGAACGGGAAAAGGAATATGTCCTTACAGCCGACATTCCTGGAATGAATAAAAAGGACGTAAAAGTGACCGTTCGGGATGGTATCCTCACCATTAGCGGTGACCGTAAAGATGAAAAGAAGGAAGAGAAAGGAAATTACTACTACCGGGAGCGTCGCATAGGTTCCTTCTGCCGTTCTTTCCGCCTGCCTGAAGGAGTAAACGAAGACGAAATCCAGGCAAAATTCAAAAACGGGATCCTTACGGTTAATCTACCCAAGAGTGAAACCACCTTACCGCTGGAGAAGGAAATCAAAATTTCCTAATTGCGGATTGACGGAAAAGGGCCTGAACAAGGCCCTTTTTTTATAAGTGATAACTCAGACTAAAATAGAGGTAAAATACTGCATAATCTTTATCTATGATCCAATCTAAAGAACACGAGCCCTGAAATTTGGTGAACAGCGGTCGATTAAGACTGGCTGATACAGTGTGTTGAAAATACTTGGTGAATTGATTCCCATATCCGTACATGTAAAGTTCATATTCAATATAACCGTTCCCCTTACCCCCCCATGGAAAACTATAACCAGTCTCCGTCCGTATGCCTTGAATGATCAAATTCCTGATGTAACTGGATTGGATAGAAAACGAACGACCATTTTCGCCGGGAACCGAGCGATAGCCAAGAAATACTAAAATAGCGTGGTCACGCGTATCTTTGGCTTGGCCACGATAATTAACACCCAGGTTGAACGAACCTAAGCGGTTATGGGAAAATCGGATGGAATTGTAAAATCCGTACCGCATGGCATCATTGAACAGTGAATCGGGTAGTGTATTATCCGCCGACATATACAGGACCCTTTTCCGACCCGAATAGCGACTTGAAATTACCAGACTGCGCCAGGGACGAAAACGAAGGGAGACTTGATTGGAAGTAAATTCAATGGCTTGTCTTTTTAAGGGTGGCGTATTAGTGTAGAAATCGATGGTTTGATAGACTGAGAAGGAAAGCATCTTCCCCAAATTGGTGCTAAACTTGCCATAGACAAATTCACGATCCACATCGGCTCCGGCTAGTTGTCGAATATAAGCCAAACTATAAGCTGTGGGATGAAGTTCGCCCTGATGTTGAAGGGTGATAAAAACCCCCATTTTTTTTACCTGCGTGTTTAATTTTAGCGTTCCTGGTTCGGGTTGCACCCCGGCCAAACCCCCAATGGAAAGACGAGATCGCAGGCGCCGAGAGACTAGCACTCCATCACTGGCACCAATACCAGCCAGTTCTGAGGTATAAACACGACCAACTTGGGCAAACCAACGATCACCTCTACGACCCAAAGTGAATCGCGCCTGGTAGAGAGTAAAAGTATTCTCCTGAAAATTTTGACGGCCATATGTCCAAAACCTGATTTTCCGTAACCGCAAGCCATATTGCACAATACCAATTCCCCGTTCGTCCGAACCTTTGCCACTGAATTGGGTGTGCGTGTAACGCAGGGTTACTGAACCTGAATGCGATAATTGAAAAGGTTTCTTTACCGGTTTTTCAACATGTGTCATCTCTGGCTTACTTTCTACAATGGGCGTGATTGTCACCCTCTTTTCCAATCGAACGCGGTCTCCTAATTGAAAGTTTTCCGGGGGATTTAAGGGACGAGCAACTGAGGATTTGCTAGCTACATTTGTGATCACCAATAACCCCACTTCTTCATCTCTCCGCCAGACGTGTAACGTATCCCCTACGTCAGCCCCCTGGTCACTACCCAGATCACTATAGACCTGATCCATGGTTAAGTAAGTAATAGACCCTTCGGCGTGAACCTGACGGCTCTCCTGGCCTACTACCAAGCTCATTAACAACGATCCGAAAATTAAAATTTTCTTAATCACCACCTTTTCCCCTTGAATGGCAGTCGTAACAGGCGTTACTATTATAGCGATAGTCCCCGGCCTCATCATGTTCTCGGTCCATCTTGCTTTTTTCGTGTTCATGGCATACAGCACCTCCCTCCCCCTCTAAACCACAAGAAAATATTGTGTAATCACTGGGATCATAATGGCATTCAGCTTCACAAGTACTCCATACCCCCCGATGTGATCCCGAGTAAATGGGAAAAATTAGATCGTGATGAGCCATATCGATGGGAACCCATTTCCGCGTATTGTGGCAAAAAATACAGTCAGTGTTATCGGTATGATCCCCAGCGGTAATTTGACCCTGGATTTTCGGAAAATGACACGTTTCGCAAGCTGTATCCATATTGCCCATCAGAGACGGAAATACTCCTCCATGACAGGTGCGGCAAGCTAATTGGGCATGAGCTCCTTCCAG
>CAZBEL010000198.1:0-3833 GCA_964490885.1 uncultured bacterium | reverse complement strand
TGGCCTTACCGATGGCACTAGCCCTAGTACAAAAGACTCCCTAATGGGAGCTATTTTAAGCTTTCTAAACGGGACCCTCGATCTTCCTCCGACTACACCTCAAAATCTCTACGCTAACCCAGGTGACGACCAGCTTACTTTGGCTTGGGATCCCGTGGATGATGCCGACTTAGCCATGTACAAGATCTACCGAGGGAAAAATACATGGTCCATTAACCTTTTGGACAGCGTGTCGGTCTCCGCCACACCCGATACGGTTTACGTTGACAATGTGGTGGATAACGACACCATGTACTACTATTACGTGATCGCCGTAGATAGTGCCGGGCAGGTAAGTGGCAATTCGGATACGGTCCACGTCATGCCCACAATCATACCCGACGGACTGGTGGCCTTTTACAAGTTTGACGGCAATACTCTTGATGGCAGTGGCGAAGAGAATGATGGTATTAATTATGGTGCTACCCTCACATACGACCGGTTTGGGAATTGGGGAAGAGCATATAGTTTCGATGGGATTTCAAATTATATATATGCTAGTCCCGATAGTCAATTAAATATAATTAATTCATTTTCATTATCCTTATGGCTTAAATGGAACGGCGATGCAGGTGCTGGTAATGATGGATCGCAGTCAATAGTTGATAAAAGTTATAGTGGTAATGATATGAATTATAGGTTAGCAATTGAAGAGACTAATAAAACTTTAGGAAGTCACCTTGCTTTCCTAAGTGGATCTAGTGAGGTTCACTCAAATAATCCAATTACGATTGGCGCATGGCATCATGTATTGATTACTTATGCTAACCCCACATTAACTATTTATATCGATAATGAAATCGACTATACTAACACATCTTTTATTTTACAATCTGTTAACAATGGCCCATTACTAATTGGAGATGACAATCTGCCGAATACTTACGAGAGGTTTTTTAATGGAGTGGTCGACGAAGTTCGTATATACGATCGCGCCCTATCTGTTTCCGAGGTTCAAACTTTGTTTGAGGCTAATGGGTGGGACCCGCCTCCGGCGACTCCCACCGACCTCACTGCGGAGGGTGGAAATGGTTTTGTGGAATTGAACTGGGACCAAGTGGATGATGCAGATCTAACCAAGTACCGTATCTACCGCCGGACGGCTACGACCAGTTTAACGCTTATTGATAGCGTTGTGGCTGCGTCCCCGCCAGACACGTTTTATACCGATAATAGTGTAATTAACGACACCACCTATTACTACCAGGTCACGGCCGTGGATAGTGGAGGTAATTCCAGCGGCTATTCCAACGAAGCAAGTGCCACACGTTCGGCTACTACTACAGTAGAACTCCTGGCTGGCGCCGGTACAACGTCCAGCGGGGCTGGTGATCAGGGCTATCCGTTGAACACCTATTACCACGATATAAAACACCAATCCATCTATCATGCCCAGGATCTTGCTAATGCCGGTTTAGTGGCTGGGGCGGCCATAACTGCTGTGGAGCTTTATCCTGCCCAATCACCGGGTATGGACCTCCAGGCCTTTCGCGTAGCCACTGCCTGGACCACCGTAACTAGCCTGGGAGATTCCTTCGTTACTACCACTGTGGGATACGGTCCCGCTTACCAGTACGTATCTGACTTTCCCGTAGGTACGTGGGTTCACTTCCCCTTGAATAATCCCATCATCTGGAACGGCACGGACAACTTAGTAGTAGAGTTCAGTCATGATAATGCTAACTGGACTACCGGGGGTGGAGTATACCTACACTATGCCGGTCCCGGACGCGGCCGTCGGGGGTGGAGTGACTCACAAGCTGGAAGTTATCCTTTTAACAGTAATATGAGTAGTTCTCAGGATGACAAAGTTGCCTGGCTGCGGGTCACCTATACGGTGTCGGCAGTCTTGCCGCCTCCTAGCCTAACCGCCACACCTTCTTATAAACAAGTGAATTTGGTTTGGAGCCCCTCACCCTCCAGCGATGTGGCAAAATACCTTATTTACCGGGGAACCAGCGCTACAACTCTTTCCTTGACTGATTCAGTGAGTGCACCCGACACAACTTTTACCGATACAGCTCTGGTGAATAACTTAACTTATTACTACAACGTGAAGGCCGTGAATACCAGCGGCGATACGAGCTATGCCTCCCCCACCGTCACGGCCGTACCTCAGGTGGCGGCCCCCACCAACCTTACGGCTACCCCGGGCTCCCGGCAGGTGACGTTGAACTGGACTGCAGCAGCAGGGAATGGTGTCGCCCGGACCTTGATCTACCGCGGTCTTTCCGCCACGTCCATGGTGTTGGTGGATAGCACCACGAGCTCTACCGCCACGTCCATCGTTAGCAGCGGCTTGAATAATGGTACCCCCTATTTCTTTACCGTGCGCACCCGCGGTCAAGATGGATCGGTCAGTGTGTTTGCCGATACGGTCTCGGCAACACCCGATTACACTGGTCCGGTTTTCTGGGTGGCAACGAACGGTAGTAATGCCACCGGGGATGGCAGTAGTGACTACCCATTAGCAAGTATTCAATTCGCCATTGATCAGGCGGCGTCTGGGGATACGGTGAAGATCAAGCCGGGGACCTACACTGGCTGGGGAAACTACGACATTGACTTCAGTCAGAAAAACCTTGTGGTCATGGGGGTGGGCGGTGCCGATTCGGTGACCATCGACGTCCAGGGTTCGGCCACGAACCGTCGCCGGGGGTTTAAAATAGAAAATTATCCTTACTCCGACTCAGCCAAGATCGTGGGCTTAACCATTATTAATGGATTTACCCCCGATTACGAAGCCGGGGGTGGAATCTACCTCTGGTATGCAGGATCGTTGCAAATTGAACATTGCGTTATTGGTCCTGGGAACCAGGCTAATTATGGGGCTGGGATTGCTGTCATGGGTACCAATAGCACCATTAGTAATACGGTGGTTAAAGGCAATATTATCCCCATCGGTTCTAATTTTAACGACGATGCTCAAGGAGTGGGCATTTTTGTTGGTGGTTGGGATCAGGAAGTAGTCACCATACAGAATTGTATCATCCGAGGGAACCAGGGGAGCGTGCAGAGCGGCATGAACCGCTATATTGTGGGGGGCGGTCTATTTTGCAACGGTTCCACCGAAACTCGGGTGATCAATTCATTAATCATTGGAAATAGTATCACTCAGGAGAACGGCGGCTGGAATGCAGTCGGTGGGGGTGTCATGGCACGCAATGGTGCCACAGCCTATTTTGTCCACACTACCATCACTGAGAATGAAGCGGTTCATACCTGGCAATCCTGGGAAGGACGGGGAGGCGCTTTAGCTGTCTATGATCCCAATACGACCATAAAAGTCCTGAATTCCATTCTCTGGGATAATACAGCCTCAAATGATCAGATAATAATGTTGGTACAGAACGAAGGGACCATCGCGATTAATTATTCCGGTCTTCAGGAAGCTTTTTCTGGTGATGGTAATATTATCGGCGATCCTCTCTTCGCTGATCCAGCCGGTGGAGATTATTCCCTCAGTGATGCCAGTCCCTTCTTGGGTATTGGTGCCCTGGCCAATCAGGGGTTGTATCCCGGAGATGATTTGATTCCAGATACGGATATTTTAGGAAATACTCGCCCCAATCCTTCTAATAGCAATCCCGATTTAGGGGCCTATGAGAATAGTCTGGCCACTTCACCCTATCCAGCGGAACCAACGAACCTAACCGCCAAGGCTGGCAATGGCCAGGTCACCCTCTATTGGCATGTACATCCCGAGACTGATGTAGCACGTTACGGTGTTTATTACGGGACGGCTCCCCAACCGACGGTAAAACAGTTTGATGTGACCGGCCGGACAACGGATT
>CAZBEL010000197.1:0-3860 GCA_964490885.1 uncultured bacterium | reverse complement strand
TGTACCAATCCCCTCCCCCGCCATAATGGACTCGGGCAATGGTAAACTCCTGGGCCGAGCTAACTGAAAACGATCCTAAAGTCAGGAAGGCCGCAACGGCGATGATGATGTGAAATCTCATAGAATTATGGATATCTCCAGGATAAGCTGCAAACGCCTCAGGATGAGGTAACACCCATATTGACAATCGTACCTTTTATGGTCCATAGGGATCATTGTTCCCAAGGGGAAAGTTAGGGAGAAAAGGGTACATGTAAGGCCAGTGTTTTCAAAGGTGCGAGTCACTTAAAAGTTAAAGATGTTGGTTCCACGGCCAGATGAGTGTAACTTTCCCATGGAGGAGCTGAATGGGTAAGAAAACCTGTCTTTTACTGCTTTTAGGAGTGAGCCTCGGTCAAATTGACGTGACCGTCACGACGCCCCAGAGTGTCTACCTCTTCGGGGAAACCATTCCCATCGAGGTCACCGCTACCAACCCTTCTGCAGACACGGTTACCCTGAATTTCCCCAGTACCTGTCAGGCAGAGTACATCATTGGAAGCTACTATTCCGGTAACCATCACGGGTGCTACCAGGTACTTACCCAGGTAACGCTGCCCCCGAACTCATCTTTCACCTGGAATTTGCAAAACACTCCCTCAGATACGTTACTGCCAGTAGGAACTTACAATTTAGTGGGGGAGGTCATTGGGGTAGGTTTTTCTGATACGATTCAAATCACCATCAGTAATATCACCACCCCGGTGGACACGACCCAGCGCTTGAGTTACTACCCGTTACATATAGGAGACCGCTGGCAGTATGAAATCTGGCTTTATAATGAGGATGGCTCTTCTTTTGATGGTTATAGAAGGATCATCGTTACTGGTGATACACTACTACCTAACGGGAAACATTATCTCCGCCTAGAAAGGATGGGGCAGTCTTGTACTGAATTTTTCAGGATCGACACAACGGACCTCAAGGTCTTCCAGTATTGTCCCGGAGTCGGGTGTCCCGATTCGGAACTCGTTTACTTCGACTTAGCGCCACCTAGCGATTCGACGACTTATACAACCTGCGCTGATTACACTGTGGTATACCAGTATCAACCCGAAATTCACTGGCTATTACCGGACACCATATATTCCATGACCTATCAATGGTTCTCGGGGTGGGCCTATCGTTACAAATTATTACCAGGAATTGGCATCACTGAATGGTACATCGGCGATCTGAACTATGAGTCAGGACAACTCACAGCCGCTGAAATCGACGGCCAGCAATATGGTGTGTTTATCTCCGAAGACGAATTGTACTTTCCCCTGGAACTGGGGCAGAGCTGGACCTACCAATCCGGAGATTCATTATGGACGGAGACGATCACTGATACGGCCACTCTCGATGGACATCTTTACTTTGAGTTTGATCACTTTCGGGATAATTGGTCCTTCCGCCAGTTCCGATGGGAGGATAACAGTGTAAGGGTCCGCATAGAATTCGATTCCGGAGCCATTGAGGATACCCTTTATGACTTCAACGCCTCTGTTGGAGACTCCTGGTATATAGTGCTCGATCCCGATAGCCCCACTTCAGCCACTATGTCTTTATTAAGTAAAACGGATACAGTTTACACGACATTGGGCACGTTTACCAATTGCTATGCCTTTGATCATTTTATCGGGATGGACTATGAGTATATTGAGTGGTTTGCCCCTGAGATAGGCCTTGTGCAACGGGATGTCATCACCTTCGCGGGCCTCCGTCGCTGGACCCTGGCAGATACAACTAAAATCTGGATAATGGCTAGAGAACTAAACCTGCCCAGAAAATTTACCCTCTCCCAGAACTACCCCAACCCCTTCAACGCCAGCACCACATTCAAAATCAACATTCCCAGGAAAATTCTGTTACGGTTTACAATCTATGATCTCTTAGGCCGAGAAATAGCCGTGTTGGTTGACGGGATTATGCGACCGGGCGTCAAAGAGATAAAATGGGATGCTTCCAATATGCCCAGCGGTGTTTACTTTTACCGCCTGGAAACAGGAGGTAGGTTCGTAGTCAAAAAAATGGTCTTATTAAAATAGGTGGACGTCCCCCGGTTAAAACCGGATATCTAGAGCAATAGCAGGGAGGAGATTGACCCCGCGGCTTTTATCGGGGACAATCTGAAACGTGGGGAGTACGCTCACCTGAGGTCGATCCGTAGCAGCGGTGAGTGCTTTTTCGCTTTTTACCTCGAGTATATTGTCAGAGAGTAAAAACCCGATTATACCACCAGCTATAGTGAAGAATTCTGCGGTTTTAAAGTCGTTCACTTCCAAAACCACTGCTAACCCCATGCCAAAAGCCATCCCCGACCCTGTCCCCAAGACACTGAGAACAGATTGGCCAAAGGTGTAATCCCGTCCCTTGATGTAGTGATCCATGAATAGGGTGCTACTTATGCCCCCTCCAGTTACTAGCATTCTCCTGGTGTTACTATCGAAATCCACATCCAGAATATCTGCTAACATTAGACTATATAATTGTCCCACTCCCCAGCCTTGCATCAACATGAGGGCATCTCCGAAAGTATACTGGCGGTTACCGAAGAAATGATGACCCACGTAAACGCCGAGGGGATAGCCCACCATTTCAAAAAGTAGCTGCCTCTTCTTCCAATCGTCGTGTTCCCGTTCCCAGGTAGCATAATCTCGATCGTACTGTTCCCAACTATCATATGACCACTCGGGTTGTTGAGGTTCTTCACTGACAAAATGAAACAGGCGGCGCATCGTCGAAGCACCAATCTCGCTCCACAGAGTCAGAGACCAGGCCTGACCATTGGAGGGTTGCCAGCGATGGTAAAACTGATCTCCCACCCAAATCCCAGCTGGAACGGAGGCCATGAGCATCCAGGCCCAGGCCCGAGAGTCCCCACGGTCTAACTCCAGAAGGGCGTTTAGCCCTTGGCCGTAACGCAATCCCACCGCTGAGCCAGCACGCATCATCTGAGCACGGGCATGGGAGATCTCCATGTTCTCGGTGTATTTGTACGTCAGATAATACGCTGCTCCTAGGGACATCATTTCACTCCCCACATACCACTTATAATCCTGGACGTCCAAAACATAGGGGATCATCCAACCATAGATGGCCGCCCCATACACCATATTTTGAGCCACTAAAGGCCAACGTCCAGACTGATCCCAGGTCGGAGCATTGACGAATTCAAATCCACTCTCCATTTCCACAATAGGTGCTTCCGATAGTCCCAGCGAGTTCCTTAATGTTACCAGGAGGGCTTTTTCACTGGGATTTATTTCCCCATCTTCCAGTGCCGTCCGATACACAAGCTCGTAAATTTCAGCATAAGACAATGTTGTTAAACTGTCCCCTGAAACGACAGAGTCTGGTGCGTTTACCTGGTCCCCGGCAAGGAGGTTCAAGGAAAGAAACAACACTGTTATGGAGCTTAATAATTTCATCTTAATCACTTTCCAAGCTTAAGGTTGTCCAATAGTACAATACAACACAATCCCCTAACTTACCCTAAAAGGTACAGTTTGTTTACCTTGCCCGATACGGGGGAAAGCAGGTATTTTGAGTCGGTATGCGTTCCCCGCTAATTCTGTGGACCCTCATCACCCTCACAACGACCAGTTGGGGGATGGCAAACCATTCCGCCGATACAACCCGGTCTTACCTCTGGGGCTTGATACAACTCCGTCCGGAGACTAAAATCACTTACGAGCCGGGACACTGGCGGGATCGGCTTTTTTACCGGCGTGAATTCCACGAACCCGTTCACTTCATTCCCCTGGAATTGCGCTACGGCGTTGGTTTTTATGGCGGTATATCGTGAGAGGTTCGTGTGGGGGGAAAGAGGCCCCCCT
>CAZBEL010000196.1:0-3862 GCA_964490885.1 uncultured bacterium | reverse complement strand
CTGTAATGGATCCGGAAATAAAAGGAGTTGGTGGGTTCATTGAAGTA
This sequence comes from uncultured bacterium, assembly GCA_964490885.1. GTDB lineage: Bacteria > Fidelibacterota > Marinisomatia > Marinisomatales > TCS56 > CAZBEL01. Next base: position 3,815 of record CAZBEL010000196.1, on the reverse strand, counting down.
ACCCGGGTTGGGCTCCCCGGTGCCGAACCCAAAGTAAATGAGGTCCTTGATCTGGTTGGGGTCGGTTCTAGATACAGTCACTTCGGCCCGGAAATCGGTATTCACATAATCGCTGAAGGTGGTCTTCACCATGGGCCGGTCGTTGGGATTGCTCTGCCAACCGTCGTAGCCCATGGTGGACTGATTCCGGTACAGGCCACTAGTACTATAGATGTAGTCCCCGTCGATGGGCTGGAGCTGGGGGCTGTCGGGACCGGTTAAGGCGTCGGTGAAGAAGGGCGTGGTGACCACAATTTGTACGCTATCGGTATCCGTGGCCACACCGTCGTCCACCGTCAGGATGATATCATGGACACCGGCAGCGAGGCTCACGGTAACCATGGCCCCGGTGGTGGTTCCAAACGAACCGCTCCAGGTGTACGTAAGGGCGTCGCCGTCCGCATCATAAGAACCGGTTCCGTCTAGGGCAACACTGGCGGAACCATTTACCGCTAACACGGTTTGATCCGGACCGGCATTGGCTACGGGTGATGTGTTCGGAGCTACTGGGGGTGAATTGAATCCCCAGAGGAATCCGGCATAATATTCTCCGGTCAATACTTCCAGGTCACCGTCATTTTCGGCATCGCCAACCCAGGGAATGCTGTTGATGACCGTTGCCAATGTTCCCGTAGTTTGGGAGCCCTCCCAGCCGGGGACAAACGTTAGCCCACCCACATTTTCCAGCAACAGGAGCCGTTGACCATCCACGCCGTCCCACTGCGTTCCGGTGGTGGTAACCAGATCCATGTCACCATCATAATCAAAATCAGCGGCGCGGACGCCACCCTGACTCTGAGTACTCTGATCATAAATATTGTGAACGGTGAAATTGAAAGAGCCGGTGTTCTCATAGATGATCACACCGGTAAAACCATTGGTACCCCCTTGGGCCTGGGTGACGATATCAAGGTCGTTGTCGCCATCCATATCCGCGATAGAAGCATCACGACCCCAGAGGAATTTCCCCGGAGCGGGTTCCGTATAAGCTACCTGAAAACCGGATCCGGTATTTTCCCAGACGGTGGGCAGAGGATTGTTCACATCCCAGTTTTGAGCAAGCAACAGGAAGTCCAGATCGCCGTCCCCATCGAAATCGGCCCATTGTACTTCTACCGCATCATTGGTTTGACCGTTACTCCAGGAATATTTGTAAGCTTCGGTGAAATTACCGGAACCATCATTCTGCAGTACGATAACATTCTGATTCCAGCGACTGCCGGCAACAATCAGATCTTCATCTCCATCAGCATCATAATCGCCGGCGGCGATGGTATTAATATTCAGGAGGCTTGATCCCAGATTCGTGGTGCTCATGGTACTGATATGAGTAAAACCGCCGGTTTGGTTATTTTGTCTGAATTGCAATCCACCAGCACCATAATTATATACATTAACAATATCGGCATAACCATCTCCATCAAAGTCAATAAACTTCCCGTCGTTGGCATAGTTGGTGAGGTAGTAATTCACCAAGCTGCTACCATCATTGCGCGTGAAATGCAAATGACTGAAATATGACTGGGATGTCAGGAAATCCAGATCACCGTCATGATCCACATCGGCCGCATCCCCGTTAATGGTCTTGACACCAAAATTGTAATAACCTAGTTCAACATTGTTGAATGCCCCCAGTAGGGGAGTACTTAACATGATTAAAAATAGGGTTGAAATTAACGCTTGTGTGGATTTCATTTTTCTTCCTTTGCTTATGATCGGAGTGTATTCAATTTCTTTAAAGCGATAAGTGTACTAATTATCCGCGCCTCTTTTATTAATTTGGTCATGTTGCTGGCTCCGGCTATAAAGGACAGGACCGTCATACCGGAAAGGATTAAATTCAGCTGATAGAGTTAAACCCAATATGGTTAGGTCGCTTGCGTTGGATGTATCCCGCGGGGAACTTTCAAAGGCAAAAATAAGGGGCCTTCCCAACACCATTAATAAACCGGTAACTTGTTGTAAATCAATTTTTCTTGCGGTCTCTTTTACGATTATGTATATAGTCTTTCAGTACTTTCAACTCCGCTTTGACTTTATCTATTTCTTCCTTATTCAACTCATTAAGATCTTTATCATCTGATTGGTCTTTGAATTTATCTTTATCCATAACAATCATCTGCGGTGGGGGGCAAGGGGTATCCTGCTTTGTATTTGAACGTATTGGAAGCATCGTCATATTGTGCTGAAAGATTACCATTTATTTCTTCGGTAACCGCCATATGAAAACCTCTACCCACCTTAATAAAACCTCTATATACCGTCGCAGACACGTGACCGGAAACGCATTAACTATTCATGAACAAACAAATTGGATGGTGTCATCACGATGGAACGACTTGACCATCTTCAGAAAAAGGAGGAGAAAGTAGGGGCTATTTGGTGCGGAGTCTTACGCCGATTTAGCCTGATCTATTCATCACCCCCAATCCCCACTGGTCGCGATGGATACGTGGGGTTAAAAAATCCGGCTAACTTTTTCTTTAAGCTAAATTTAATCCATACGATGGGCAGCGTCCTGATTAACAATACCTATGGTATCTTCGCGTCACTCCTGCCCATGTCAGGCAGGGGGGGAATAATCCAGGCTCATATATCTAACCCCATAAAGGGCGAAGCTTCGAACGTTCCATGAAAACCGGTAGCTAGTTTTCAGACCGTATATCCTTGGGAATCCTGCCTGGCTCTGGTACGGGAGACACGGTGCGTATCTCCCACGTGAAGATAGATTTCTGGGACTATAAATCAGTAATAAATTTTAACAAATTACTGCCGGGTGGGAGGTTCAGTTTCTTGCGTATCTTGGAGCGATATACTTCAACCGTTTTCACGGTAAGGTTCGTCAAACTGGCTATCTCTTTAGTGTTGAGATTGAGCTTTAAAAAGGCACAGATCTTCATCTCCCTTGATGTCAGATCGGGGAAATTGTCATTTAACTTCCTGTAGAAATCTTTATGCACTTCCTGAAACCATAATTCGAATTCATCCCACTCCCGACCCGAGTTTATCTGTTCGTTCAGTTTGGACATTATGGTTCTTATTAAGGATTTATCCTCCATAGGGCTATTCAGGTATAAATGCCGCACATCTTTTGCTATCCCAATCAATATTTCTCTGTCTTTTGCCATGCGCATCGCTTTGGTGGTTAATTCTTTGTCTCTTCTTTCCAGGGTTTCCTTCAGGGTGTTCTCCAGCTCTTTACGGGCCGTGATGTCTACCCAGTATTCGATCATCTGTATCACCTGGCCCTTTTCATCAAAAACGGGATAGGCGTTGACTTCAATATAGACGGTCTTACCGTCCGCGTCGGTATAGGTGCGTTCGAAGGTGACCAATCGTTTGGCCTTTTTTACCTCTGGCAGGGGACAGTAATGTCCCCGCTTACTACACGGCATGTCTTTTCCATAGAGGAGGGCGTGACAGGTCACGCTCCCCGCTCGCAACCCCCGGTCAGCCGCCGAATTCTTTAATACGGCCTCGTACGTGTTGGCATCGATGACGTAGAACGGTTGTGGAAGGGACTCAAGGAGGCTTTTCAGGAATCGGTTTTGCTGTTCCAGTACCCGCTTGGTGTCACGGATCTTGGTGGTCCGTTCTTCTACGGGTGTGGGCGATGGAGTTGCTGGGTTTGTCTGGGTCCTATTAATCTTTTAGTCGCTTTCGTGAAAGGTTCAAGTCCACGTTTCCCCCTATGCTGGTGCGTAATTTACCTGATTTACCGGTTTAGTGCCCATAGTTTGCGTGCTTTCTATGTTCGGTAGTATGGGTTGAATCCC
>CAZBEL010000195.1:0-3864 GCA_964490885.1 uncultured bacterium | reverse complement strand
CTATGCTGGTGCCCACGCGTGTTCCGAGTGCCACGAGGACGAATATGAGACCAAAAAGGCCGGGTATCACGCCAATCTGGCCTGTGAAACCTGTCATGGCGCTTTACAGGCCCATACAGAAGATCCAGAAGAGGAAAGTCCTTTCCTTCCCCAAACGCGGGAATTTTGCCCCGTGTGTCATACCTATAACCTTTCGCGACCCACCGGGTACCCTCAAATTAATCCTATAGCGCACAACCCGCTTAAGCCGTGTAGCCAGTGCCACAACCCTCACGACCCGGTACCACCGGAAGTGCCCCAGACCTGTTCGGCCTGCCACGCGCAGATCGTCAGAACCAAAGCTGTTTCCCATCACGTGGGGTTGGAATGCACCGTGTGCCACAATGTGCCCGAAGAGCATCGCATTAATCCGCGTTCTGTGAAACCCAGTAAACCGGCTAACAGGACATTTTGCGCCCAATGTCACGGCTTTGGATCGAAGGTGATCGGTACGCCGAAGATTGACATTGAAACCCACGGAGAAAAATATCTTTGCTGGCAATGCCACTATCCACACCTACCGGAGGTGAAATAATGAACCGCAGATCCTTTTTTCAAAAGTTATTCTACTTATTGACCGTGAGCGGTCTCTTTGGCCCCTGGTTTTCGCGCCTATTTGCAAGGAATGTGAAGCGTGATCTCAACGGGACTAAGGAGCGCTATGGCATGGGGATTCAGGTAGATAAGTGTATCGGTTGTGGTCGGTGCGTGGTAGCTTGTAAAACGGAAAATGCCGTGCCCCAGGAGCCGATTTACTATCGTACCTGGGTGGAACGCTACCTCATCAAGCAGGACAAAACTGTAGAAGTGCAATGTAAGGATGGAGGTGCCGGGGTCTATCCGGCGGATATCGAGGAACAGGATGTGCTGCGCAGCTTTTTCGTGCCCAAGTTATGCAACCATTGTGACCATCCACCGTGTGCCCAGGTTTGCCCGGTAGGGGCGACATTCCAGACCGCCGAGGGAATCGTCTTGGTGGATGCCAACCGCTGCATCGGGTGCAGCTATTGTATACAGGCCTGCCCTTACGGGGCCCGCTACATGCATCCGGTAACCCGTACAGCCGATAAATGTACCCTGTGTTACCATCGTATCAATAAAGGCCTGCTCCCAGCCTGCGTAGAAGTGTGTCCCACTCAGGCCCGGGTTTTCGGCGATTTGTCTTCCGGGGCCAGCCCCCTGACGCGCTTGCGCCGTATGAAGAAAATCCATGTCCTAAAACCCTCCTTAAACACCGAACCCAAAGTTTTTTACACCGACCTTGATGGAGAGGTAACATGAACAGCGAATCATTAAGTACTTTCAGCACCTTGATCAGTCAAACCATCGGTTTCGTTTTCCCCAATGAGATCGAAATCCATTGGTCCATCCTGATCGTAGTCTATCCTTACATAACCGGGTTAGTCGCTGGGGCTTTTATTCTGGCCTCCCTGGTTAAAATCTTCAACGTGAAGGAAGTCCAGCCCACCTACCGGCTATCACTGCTCACGGCCTTGGCGTTTCTCATTGTCGCCCCCATGCCCCTCTTACTGCATTTAAAACACCCCTTACGGTCCTATGAGATCTTCCTTACGCCCAATTTGAGTTCCGCAATGGCCATGTTTGGGTTTGTGTACGCCTGGTATCTGCTAGTAGTGTTATTGCTGGAGATCTGGTTTGATTACCGCAAAGATCTCATCATCTGGTCCCGCACAGCCCGTTTCCCCATGAACTGGTTCTACCGGATCATCTCACTCTTTTCCACCGACACGAGCGAGAAGGCCCTGGCTTTTGACAAGAAAATGATCAAGGCCATCACCATCATCGGGATTCCCTCCGCCTTCATCCTTCACGGTTACGTGGGGTTCATCTTTGGATCGGTGAAAGCTAACCCGTGGTGGAGTAGTGTCCTCATTCCCATCGTGTTCCTATTCTCGGCGATTGTCTCCGGGATTGCCCTGATCTTGTTGCTATACATGATCATTATTCCCACCCGGCGAGAACCCCTCAATATGGCTTGCCTGGATAAAATCGCTTCTTACCTACTCTACGCGGTGATCGTGGACTTTTCCTTGGAAGTACTCGATTTTATACACCGCCTTTACGAGAGCGAAGAGTCCATTGAAATTCTCACCGACATGGTGATCAATAAACTCTTCGTGAGTTTGGTGATTCTCCAGGTACTGTTAGGGATGCTGTTGCCCCTGGGGGTGCTCATTAGCGTGAAGCTATTTCGCTTCAATCAGGAATTACGCAAACTTCTTTACTTCATGTCGGCCATCCTCATCCAGGTGGGCATTTTTACCACCCGCTGGAATGTTGTCATGGGTGGACAGATGTTTTCTAAGAGCTTTCGCGGTCTAACGTCTTCCAAGATTGAGATCTGGGGTGTGGAAGGTCTCTTGTCTGCTCTGGTCCTGCTCATTTTGCCTTTTATTATCCTGGCGGTCTTATTGATGCTTTTCCCACCCTGGAAAAAGAAACCTGCCGAGGAGACGGTTACGCCTTCGGGATAGAGTCCAAGCAAAGTTCATCGGTGACTAACAGTTTAAATTATACAAGTGTATACGATATAATAGGGTCAGTCCCTTAGACGGTTTTGCAAAGAGAGGTAGAAGTGGGTCTACCTCTCTTTATATTGATATGAAATCCGTTTTAACTAATTCTTGATGAGTAGTATCACGGTTAAAAGCCACGGAGAAAAAAAAGGTGATGAGCACGATTGATACAACCTTTGTGAATTGAGAGGGGCAATAGCACAAGGGTTGGAGAAAGAACAGAGGGGAATCGTCTTCTCCCCGGTTTCTATTTCTTTTCATACGTTGGTAAATAGCCTTTATACAGGCAACCAAAAGGAGGGAGAAATGCGATGAAAAGAAGACCAGAAACTCGGAATCGAATCGCACCCATCACCCAATTGTCAAAAAACGAAATATTTAAGATAATTGCCTCCAAATATACCGATATTGGTGGATTATATGCAACTGATAGGAGCCTGCTTGATTTCGTTTGGCACCCCTCCCAGAATTTTAGTAAGTTGCCTTCAAATGAACCGGGCTCAAGTTACACTGTTTCTCCACCTTCTGTTGTATTCCTACCTTGGGGCGACCTCCCCATCATCTTTTCATCCTACCCCCGATCGGGAGTATGACCTACAGCACATGGTGATCGATGTAACCATTGACCTGCAGGAAAAGACTTTGGAGGGAAACGTCACCCATGTTTTAAGTCCCCTGGCCGATCAGTTGGGACAATTATCCTTCGATTCGGAGTCTACTACCATTCACCGAGTGGTGCTGAACGACTCCAAAGACTTGGACTTTCAATTGGTGGATAAGAAACTCTGGATCGACCTGGATCAAACTTATGGCTGGGAGGATACCCTGAGGATCACCATTTCCTTCACCTCCCAACCCCAATTAGGTTTTTACTTTGTGCAGCCCGATTCCGTTTATCCAAGGAAACAGCTCCAGGGTTGGTCCCAGGGAGAGGACACGGATAATCATTATTGGGTTCCTCTTTACGATTATCCCAATGACAAGGCTACCTGGGAATGCCGAATAACGGTGGACACACCCTTGGTGGCCATTTCCAATGGGGAATTAGTGAGCACCACATCTCACGGGTCCCAAAGGACGTTTCATTGGCGGGAAAATACACCCAATGTGAGCTATCTTTTAGCCATCGCCGTTGGGCGTTACAAAAAGGTTGCTGATCATTTAGGGAACCTCCCGGTGAATTATTGGGTCTACCAGCGCCATACAGTAGAGGATGCGCGCCGCTCCTTTGGCAAAACACCGGCCATGATCCAATATTTCGGGGAGCTCACAGGCGTGCCGTTTCCTT
>CAZBEL010000194.1:0-3868 GCA_964490885.1 uncultured bacterium | reverse complement strand
TTGTGTGTACTTATACGTAAACGGTTCCGTCAATTCATCAACCGGATGGAGTTGTTCATCTGGACTGGCCTGACTACATTTGAATAGTGAGATTAGCTCACACGACTTGTTTTCGTGATGGAGGAACTATAAATGAATAAAAAAGACGGCCTAACCCGCCGGGATTTTCTCCGGTCCACGGCATTATTAAGTTATCTCTTCATACCAGGGGTTGGGCGGATTCAGGCACGACCAGCACATATACCGAGTTCAATGGATTATGTGGGTCGCTTGTGCTATAATGAAAACCCGTTAGGACCGGCTCCCCTGGCCCAGGCAGCCATCGAGAACAACGCAGCCATGGCCCACCGTTACCCGGACTGGTTTAGCGCCGACCTGGAAAGTGCTATCGCCGCCTTCCACGGAGTAAGTCCAGAGATGGTTTGTGTAGGTGCTGGGGCTACAGAAGTCATTCGATTGATTGCCGATGCTTTTTTAAACCCGGGAGACGAACTGATCACGGCTACACCGACTTATTTTCAAATGTCCCTGGAAGCCACTGTGAACGGTGCCACGACCGTTCATGTTCCTGTTGACGCCAATCATGTCATCGACCTGAATAATATTTTAGCAGCCGTTACGGGGAATACGAAAATGATCTCCCTGGTAAATCCGAATAATCCCCTGGCGACCATCATACACAAGAATGACATGGAGACTTTCCTGAACGCCCTCCCCGCAGGTGTGATCGTGGTAGTGGATGAGGCCTACCACCACTACGTCCAAACCACGGATTACGAAACTTGTTTGCAATACGTTTTGGATGGGTTGCCCGTTATTGTGGTGCGTACTTTTTCCAAGGCTTACGGATTAGCCGGTGCTAGGATTGGCTATTCCATTGCCTCTCCGGACCGAACGGGCCTCATTGCCTCCTCGCAGTTGTTCGGAACCGTCACCCGTATGTCCCAGGCGGCGGCGCAAGCGGCATTGAATGACACCAACCATTTAGACGCGACGATACTAGTGAACAATGTGGCTAAAGACCTTCTGGGAAATGGTTTCACCAATCTGGGGCTGAGTTACATTCCTTCAGAAACGAATTTCATGATGGTGGATGTGGGCACCAATGCGGCCCAAGTCAGGGACCAATTAGCCGACCTAGGATACTTAGTTCGCAGCGGTTGGGGCATGCCTACTTATTTACGTGTATCCACTGGCACCGTTGACGAAATGAATGGCTTTCTCTTAGCATTAGAATCCATTTTAACCATGGGTCATACAGAGATAACAGATATCCCGGGGCAATTCGCCCTTACCTCTGTATCCCCGAACCCGTTCAATACTCGCTGTCGGATAAAGTTTAGTACCGTTGAACGAGGACGGGTGAAGCTTACCGTATATGATATGCTTGGTCGGAAAATCAAATCCCTGCTCAATTCGCAATTGGATCCAGGCCGACATGAAGTTGTTTGGGAGGGAAAAGATTCATTCGGCGTACCCGCTGCGTCGGGAGCCTACCACCTTGTACTATTGCAGGGAGAATTAGTCGCCACCCAGCGGATTACTTTATTGAAGTGAAGTAATAGTACTGGTGTTCTCGTCTTGGTCGCAGGGGAGAGTGCGAAAATGACTGTTAAATGATGAGTCCATTACGAAAAGGGGTCAAAACCCGTGGATACTAGTTTTTGAACTATATCCCCGCCTTCAAGGACGTGGCAAGTGATTTGTTCTATGTTCCGTATAATCCTGCTGAAATTTTCATAACATTTTTATACTATCCAGGTATATACTCCAAATAACGGGTAAAATTCGCGTCAATGGTGACAACTACCACTAAAGAATCCAACGATGAATACAAACGTAAAATAGGACTCAGTCTCCTATTTATTTAAAATAGTAGAGAATACCAACTCCTGAAGAATAACCGGATAAAATGTAATTGTTCGTACTGATTGAAGATTGGCTTCTGGTAGTAATCTCATATCTTATACCTACCTCACTGAACACACTCAAGTGTCGATTGATTGAAATTTGAAGTCCCCCAAAAACCCCCACACCAACAAGCCAGGACTTATCTAATGTAGATCTGTTACGACCAAAGGAAGGACCTTCGTAGACTGATCGTCCCCCTGAAAGTTTTACACCTAAGTACGTTTTAAGTTGATCCTGAGATTTTATGTACCGTAATCCACTGAGGTCACCCCTGTACTGAGTATACGTAATTTGGTCTTTTTCAATTTCATATGTTGAATCCCTGTAAACATTAAAGACGACTTCCTTAACAACCCTTTGAAAGTCAACCCCTGGTCTAATAGCAAATCTTTCCGACAAATGATAGGTCAAACCAATTGCATGGGAGGAACTGATGGAAACGTTTAAGGCAAGCTTGGGTGGATTCCCTAAGACAATATGAGCTAGAATCAAAGACATTAGGATGAATTGTATAGTTCCTTTCATTTTGACTCCTTATTGAGGTGGATTTATTTTTTGACATACTGAGAAACTAAGTGATAGCTAAATCTCTTTCTAGGTGGGGCAATTTCAAAATCGGTTATAACTTGGTACAGAAACTCCTTTTAAAGCATCGCAAAAATGTTATATTGTTTGCTCCAATTGCTGATATAAAATGCCATATTGTACACCGCCAAATGTACATAGAGAGGAGTTTAATTGGGACAAAATTTGTTCTTACTATTTTACTTTTTGAGAGTAGCCAATACATGACCGAATTAGGATACGGAATTTTCATAAGGGAGTGGTTTTTATAATTAAATTTCTGGACACAAAGTCTCTTGCTAATCCCATTCACTAAAGGCTAAACCATGCCAGAGTACAAAAAAGAGTATAGCGAAGAATCATTTTGGTCTAAAGTAAAAGAATTTGCAATCCAGGCTGGTAAAGAAGTAATTGGGAAAGCCTTAACTCTGTACTACTGTCTTCAAGATCCGGATACCCCCACCTGGGCCAAGGCGACCATTATGGGCGCATTGGGCTATTTTATCGTGCCGGCCGATGCTATACTGGACTTCACCCCCATGATTGGTTATTCCGACGACTTGGGAGCGCTCACCCTAGCCCTGGCTGTAGTTGCTGCCCATGTCAAAAAGGAACACAAGGAAAAAGCTCAAGAAAAGTTGCAAATCTGGTTTGGTTAAGACGGCAAGTGCTTTAGATACGTTACTGTTTTACCGTTTCTTGAATTGGGCGTCAATACCATGGGGTGCAAAGTGGTAACCATTTAGTAACGTTCATGTTAAATTACATTGTGGGTGTTCAGAGAGAAACGGTGTATCTCTTTATTGTGTGAGGAGAAATTCTTTCCAACCATTGCAACCGTCAAGTTAGTTACATCAGCAAAAAAGGAGTACTTGCTATGACTGTATCCACCATCACCGAGTTCCTGCATGTTCTGGCAACGACTACCTGGATTGGAGGTATGATCTACACAAATGCTGTGCTCATGCCGTCCATATCGGCGATTAACCCACAAGAAAGAGGCAAATTAATTGGGGCGGTGTCAAAGCGGTTCACTCTATACGCCTGGGGCAGTATTATTATTCTCGTTATTACAGGATTCATGGCCACCCCCTCGGGTCTATTATTCAGTACTGCTACCACCTACGGAACAACACTAACTATAAAACATGTGGTAGTATTAGTTATGATCGTTGTGGGGCTATTGATTACCTTTGTGATCAGCCCCAAACTAATGTCTTTGGCGCCATCACCGGGCGATAAGCCCAGCCCCGACTATCTCAAAACCCAGGGGCAACTCACGCTCCTGGCCCGGGTGAATTTGGTTCTGGGAATCTTAGTCCTGCTCTTGGCAGTTATGCTCTGATAGCGAGACATCCTGACAAAATGGGGAATATGCTAAAAAGGAAGCTAT